>JAPULF010000540.1 GCA_027295245.1 Planctomycetota bacterium | reverse complement strand
CACTCATTCTCGGAATTGAACAGATGCCCCATCGTGTCCGACCGCGTGACCAGATACCCCTCGTCGCGCAGCCAGGTGTTGAGCCCGAACTGGCGGCGGAAATTGCAGAATCCGTGGTCCGACATCACGATGATCGTGGCTTCGTCGCCCAAGACGTCCATGCAACGGCCGAGGGCCTCGTCCATCTTGACATACACGTCTTCGATCACGGCATTGTACTTCCGGGCCTCCTCCGGCGTTCGCACCGGATGCGGTTCGTCCGAGTCCCACCAGAATATGTGTGCCTGAAGGTCGGAACTGGAGAAATAGAAGAACAGCAATCCGTCGTCAAAGTGCTCCAGGGCATAGTCCAGAAGCTTGAACCGCTCGGCCAGCACCATGTCGGCCTGCGTCTTGTATTCTGCATCGTCGAAGATACCGGTGTCTCGGGCCTTGAAATCCTCCGCGAATCCCTGCGTATAGAACGGACCGACTTCCGAGCCGATCTCGGTGACGAACTCCGCCGGCTCGCTGATCGTCGCCCCGGGTTCGACCGGATCGAAATTCAGCGGCGTCACGTAAAGTTCCAATTCGGGCCGAACCTGTGCCAGATAGAATCTGGCGATCGTCCCGAGCACCGGCCCGACGACGGGTCTCTTCAGGAAGGCAACTTCCTTCCAGTCGCTCCATTCGCCTTCATTCAGGACGATCTCCACCGTTTGATCGCCCGCAATGCCGGCGTTCGTGTAGATGATCTTGGCGACCGGACGGTCGGGATCACGGTAGATGTTCAAATCGATCGTCATTTCGTCCGCGTGGCCGGAACTGCCCGACGAATCCTGCTGATCGAGGTATTCATTGGACGGACCCCGCAACTTCGCCACGTACGCCTTGGTCTTGAAATTCCGACGTAGGCGAAACTGATATCCCTCGCCGCCGTGCCTCTCCGCTCGCGGCCGGGTCGTGAAGTGCTGATAGGTCCCCTGTGAGCCCAGTGCGTCGGGCACGCCCATGCCGGAAAGGCAGCACATGTGCCCGTGCTTCGACTCGCTCGGGGGGTAGTTGGCCGGCAATCGGTACATCCGCACCGAGATGCCGCGCTCGTCGAGGTAATCCCAGAACGGGGTTCCGCGACGGGCAAGCTCCGTGGCCGCCCCCTTGGACCAGGGATTGAATTCCGCGGAACTGAATCGAAATCCGCCGATCGGGATCGTGAGCCAGGGCTCTTCGCCCGGAGAGTCGTGGCTTGTCGAGAAGTAGGGGAGGGCCTGCTTGGTGGGGTCTCGATGAATGAAATCGAATATGCCGTGAACACCCGGCCCCGTCCCGGTAATGAAGTTCGACCAAGCGACCGGACTCTGCGGCGGAATGCTGGTTTCGAGCGGCAGGAATCCGCCTTGCTTCTCCAGCTTGGCGAAGTGCGGCATTCGGCCGGCGTCGATCAGGCGGCGGACGAGCTTCGGTTCCATTCCGTCGAAGCCGAGGACAAGGACTCGCTTGGCGGGGTCCGCGCCCTTGTCCTTGCAACCGGGGGTCCCCACGAACATCAGGGCCGACATCGACACAAGCACGATTTGACCGGCAGTCCTACGCATGTGCCGGCTCCTTCACGGTCTCGGCGATCGGATTGCCGTTGCCAATCTCTATCTCGAGCGGCTTGCCGTCCATGTTCTCGGGCACCGAAATACCGAACAGGTCGAGGGCCGTCGGGCCGAGGTCCATCAGTCGCGGTGATTCGCTCACGACTTTATGGCTGCAAAAGAACACGCCCGGTATCAACTCGGGATCGATGCAGTGGTCCCCGCTCCACGCCTTGGTGTTGTCGTGAAACGTCGCGTCGGTCACCTTGCCGATCGCCGTGTCCCAGTCCACGCGATAGCCGCGGGCATAGCCCATGACCAAATCAGGCGCGGTCTCCTTGAACGGGCCCTGATAAACGACGTCCTTGTCGAAGACCCTGCGAATAGCCACCTCGCCGTTCTTGGGGTCCTTCAGGCCGGCCAGCTTTTGGAGGATCTCCCGCTTGAGCGAACGGGCGTCTCCGGGATCAACGATACCCTGCGCTTCACGTCCCTTCAGATTCAGGAACATTCCCGCGAGTCCGAGGGCGTACGCCCTGGTATTGGCCCAGTCCACGCCGGAGAGGTATTTGAATCCCGGTTCCGCGTCGGGTTTGAGCTTCATGTATCCGTTTTCGATCAGCCACGCGTTCAAATCGACGCCGCGGCGAAATGGGTTGAATCCGTGATCAGAGATAACCATCAGCATCGTATCGTCTGATTCTCCCAGAACCGTGTCCATGGTCTTGCCCACCAACTTGTCCATCCGCACGTAAAGATTCTCGATGGTATTCTCGTGTCCGTTCGCCTTGTAGTTCGGATCGAGGTTGGCCGGATGGGCGGGATGGTCTTTTTCGAGGTACCGCCAGAACATGTGTTGAATGCGATCCGTGCCGTCAAACACGCACACGCACAGGCCTCGACCGGTGTTCCTGAGAGCATCGAAAAACTGCTCTTCGCGTTCGCCGTCGATGGACACGCACTGTTCGAGGAAGGCGTCGTCGTCGACCAATCCCTCGTTCAGCACCCAGGTGTCCTCGGCCAGACCCAGCGTGGCGAACGGGCCGAATTGCTTGGCGAGATACGTGCTGTAGGCCGTGGGATGCGAAATCGGCATGGCCGGTTTTTCCGGATCGAGATTGATCGGCATGACGTACAGCTCGAACTCAGGCTCCGTGCGAACGAGCATGAATCGGCAGATGCCGTTTACGCGGACGCCCGCGCCGGCCTTGAATTTCAGCGTGATCCACTTCGTGTATTCGCCCACCCGCAGGGCATGCGTCTCTCCGCCGATCTGAAGCGCGGCCTCACCCGGTTTGTCGGCCAACTTGACGGTGAAAGGAATCGTCATGGGGCCCGCGGAGGGTGTCACGCTGTTGTCCGGACCGATCAGTTTACTGCGGATGAGATTACCGACCCGCTGGACCACGATCTGCTCACCCCCGGTGTGTTCCTTCTGACCGGCCGACCGCGTGCTGTAGAACGAGAACAAGCCCTGCGTCCCACGAAGATCCGGCACGCACATCGCCGACAATACAACCCCGCGACACTTTTCGGGCGGCCACGTGATTGGAACGCGTATCACCGAACTGAAGATTCCGTGTTCGCCCAGAGTATTCCAAAACGGTTTGCCCTTTCGGAGCAACTGAATCTCGGGCTTGTTGAGCGGAAAGTTGTACTTGCCCAAGCGAAGCATCTTCGTCGGAGGTTTGATTTTTACCGACGACAGGTACGGAAGGTACGAACGTCGATCCGAATTCAAGAAGTCATAAATATTGTGCTTGCCGGGATTTGCGCCCGTCAGAAAGCTGGACCAAGCCACCGGCGACAGGGGCGGCGTCGTCGTTTCCAAGAGCCGGTAGCTCCCCATTTCCTTGAGCCGTGTCAGGTTCGGCATCTTGCCTTCGGACATGAAACGCTCTGCAAGCGTGTGCTCCAAGCCGTCTAACCCGAGGATGACTAGACGCTTGACTCGACTCTTGGCGAATGCCTTTCGACCCTTGATCGCCCGAATGAGCCAATGCACCGGCCAACTCAACAGGGTCAAGAACGCCAGAAACATCGTCCACAGAATGACGAACAGGCTCGATGCAATTGCAAAGCCGGCCCCCGGGCCGATATACGCCTGCGCGGGCGTCGCGAGTAAGAACACAATCCCCAGGCCGAGCGTGATGATCAGGCCCGGGAATCGAAGCCGCGCAATACCATCCACGCGTCGCTGTCGGGTACCGTTTTGGGCTGTCGGGTCAGTCGGTCTCATGCGCATCAATCACACTTCGGTTTCGGGCCGGGATGAGCAACCACCGGAGTTCATCGGCCCTCCAGAAGGCGTCCGCCCGCTGATCAGGCGTCTCACGGATTGCTGAATGATATGCCAATCGGGCCGACATTAACAATTGTCGGCGGACGGCCTGCCGGCCGGGGCGGATTGACGATTCTCGGACGCGCGCGGTTGATTCGAACGCAAGGCGTCAGTGCGCGAATGCCGCCGCGATAAAGGGATGAATATCGCTGCCGTCGTTCATTCCATCTCCGTTCATGTCCGATACGCACGCCTCACCCGGATCGACGTCCGGGCCCACTAATACGGACACGAAGTCCGGGATTGGAAGCAGTGGCGGGTGTCCAGAACTCGCGAGGAATGCCTCGGCCATAACCGTAAAATCGTCACAGTCCACGTCACCATCGCCGTCAAGGTCACTGGCGCGGCAGGCGGATCCGTACGCGACAGATGCTCCGCTGTAGCACCCGAGGAACAGCGAGACGTCCGAGTCATCGATGTCCCCGTCGGCATCCAGGTCGCCGAACCCACCGTGCGTTATCGTAAGGACCTGATTCGCTGGTACGTCCGACAGGACGGTCGAGGTGCCGTCCGGCCACTCGACAATCACTTCATCGGCGACGCCCGCGGGGCCGAGTCCGAAAAACGCCTCCGCAGGTTCCTGACCCATGCAACTCGTGCCCACCGTGATAAGCCGCATCAACGAGAGGCCTCCGGCGCTCACGCGAATGATCGCACCGATCGCACGGTGATTCGGTCCGAGTATCCGCGGCCGAACCGTGAGGTAATTGTTGTTCTCGGCGGCCCCGTTAGGTTGGCAAATCAACAGCCGCGCCGGACCGTCCATACGCGATTGAACCAGGTCCAAGTCGCCGTCACGATCGAAATCAAACGCTATCAGGCTGCAGCCGTAATAAGTGTCGTTGAACCCCGTCGCGTTCGAAAGATCGGCAAAAACGAATGGGGTTACTCCCGTATTGAGGAAGAAACGCGACGCGTCCAGCGTTCCTTCCCGACCGTTGGTTTCGGCGAGATCCACCCAACCGTCCCGATCGGCGTCCATGAACGTCGTGCCCCAACCCCAGCCGCCGTTCTCGACCTGGCAGGTAAACGACTCGTCGGTAAAGGAAAGAGCGTTCCCGACGGTATCGTTGCGATACAGGACGTTCCATCCTGCGGGGAAGATGTTTGTGATGTAGAGGTCGAGGTCGCCGTCGTTGTCGTAGTCGCCCAGGGTGACGCCCATATCGTTCATGTCGTTGGCAAGCCCGGCCGACGCCGCGGATTCGAGAAACGTACCGTCCGTCTGGTTGATCCAGAGAAGGTTGGGCTGGAAATCGACCACGGCATAGATATCCAGCCATCCGTCACCGTTGAAGTCGTTGAGAACGGGTTGCCAGAAAGTCCCGAGATAGGACCCCAGACCGCACGTGTTCGTGATCTCGCTGAAGGACCCGTCCTTGTTGTTGACGAAAAGGCGCGTTTGACCGTTCCACATGCTCACGCATAGATCGACATAACCGTCGCTGTTGATGTCCCCGGCGCAGGCCCCGCCGCGATGGTACACCATTTGCTCGTTCATGAGAGGACCGATTCCGACGTTTAGCGCTGCGGCCGAAGTCACGTCTTCGAACAACCCCGGCGCGTACTGCCGGTAGAGCGTGAAGATCGGCGAGGTTTCTCGAGTGATCAGCAGGTCCAGGTCGCGGTCACCATCGTAGTCCAACCATAGGGCTCCCCGCGACAGATCCGGCGATGCCACGCCCGCCGCCGCTGCGATTTCCGCGAATTGGCCGCCGCCCAGATTGTGATACAGTTGGTCGGGAGCCCCGGCCCCGTTCGGAACAAACAGGTCGACCAAGCCGTCGTCGTCAAAGTCAGCGGCCGCCAAACCGATCATCCAACCGCTCGTCGGCGGTACTGACGGAAGAATGCCCACCGATGCATCCGCCTCGGTAAAGACGACCTGCCCCTGGACAGGAACCACGATCCGAAACCCGGCCAGGGCCATCACGATCGCAACCCATGCGTTCGTCTTCGACACCACCCACC
>JAPULF010000054.1 GCA_027295245.1 Planctomycetota bacterium | reverse complement strand
ATCGGGGACGGCGATCCGACATTCGGCGACGAACGACTTTCCGGGGACCGCGGCGAGCCTATCACGGCCGTCTTCCATCGCTGGGCGGTCCGCTTGAAGGACGCGGGCGTTCGGCAAATACCCGGCGACGTGGTCGTGGATGACTCCATTTTCGATCGTCATTTCGTACACGACAACTGGCCGGCCAATCAGTATCAGGCTTGGTATGAGGCACCGATCGGGGGACTCAATTTCGGCTCGAACTGCGTCTCGGTGGTAGTCTCGCCGAACGGCCCCACGCGGCCCGCGACGATCACGATGGTCCCCGGCAATACCTATATGCAGATCGAAAACAAGACCGGCCGGGGCAGCAGTCGAAAAGCCGTCGTTCACCGAAAGCGGGACAGCGACACACTCGTTGTCTCGGGCACCGCCAAGTCCAAGGCCACGCTCGGCGACGTAACCATTCGAGACCCGGGACTCTATTTCGGATCGGTGCTCAAGACCGTTCTGGCAGCCAAGCAGATCAAGGTGCATGGCAAGGTCGTCCGAGCGAGGGTCCGGCTTCCCGATGGCGGCGTGCCCGACGACTGTCACGTCATTGCGATCCACCAATCGCCCGTCGCCGATGCCCTCGAGCGGGCCGGCAAGAACAGTCTCGGGATGGCCGCCGAGGGGCTGATCAAGGCGCTCGGGGCGAGGCGCAGCGGGACCGGCACCTGGCCCGACGGGATCAAGGCGGTCGAGGCGTTTCTCGGGAAGGCCGGTGTGTCGGGCGGTCAGTTCAGGATCGACGACGGCAGCGGCCTTTCGAGGGAGAACCGTCTGAGCGCGGATGCGACGGTGCGCGTGCTTGCACACATGTTTCGAACCGGCGGCAACGCGTTTGAGCTGTTTCGCGATTCGCTGGCCGTCGCGGGCGTGGACGGCACGCTAAGGAATCGCATGAAGACGCGCGACGTCAAGGGCCGTGTATTCGGAAAGACCGGCTACATCAACGGCGTGCGGACGCTGGCCGGATACGTGCATACCGAATCAGACCATTGGCTCGCGTTCGCGTTTTTCTACAACCAGGCACGCGCAACGATCCCGATGCGACAGGCCCAGGATCGTGCTTGTCGAACGCTCGTGTCTTGGTCGGGATTCGATTCCGCCAAATGATCTCAGAGTGTGTCAAGCCTGGGGCGATTCGGACCCCGGCGCCATGGCCGGACCGCGAACCGCTTCGACATACGCCAACCGAAGTTGGTGGAGCGCGGTGTCCAGGAGTTGCTTCTCTTGCGGTTCCAGATTGCCCTTGGTCTTCGTCTCCAGCACGTCGAGCAAATCGATGTGGTGCTTGGCAATGTCGGGATTGGGCGGGATCTGGCGGCCGTCGGGTCCGGCGACACCGCCGAGGCCGACCATCGCCTGCATCGCCAGCATGTTGATCAAACCCGAGAAGTCGGCTTCCGGCAGCCCTCGGGGGGGTTTCTCCTCGACGGACTTGGTCAGCCGCTCCTTCTCCGCGGCCGCCTCGCTCTTCCAATCGTCGTCAATTTGTAGTTTGTTTTCGTCTGCCATTGCCCACGCTGTATGTGTTCGTACCCCCCCATCGAAACAAATTAAAAAGGGCCAGGGTCCGGGCGCGGCTGGGGGGAACCGCGTGGAGCCGGAACGCCTGGCCCCGTCGGACTAGTCTATCACACCGGGTCCAAGGGTCCACCTCTGAATCCGCGTGGGCCGCCGATTCCGCCGCAAACGAGCCCGGCTATGCGGCCCTGTCACCTCCAATCCACGTACCGGCCGGTTTTGCGTCAGCCTCCAGCAGGTTTCGAATCGGATCGCCCGGCGCCCCCGCGGTCCACGGCACACAGACGAAATCGGCGAGCTTGCCCGGCGTCAGGCTTCCGATCCGCGAATCCAGTCCCAACGCCGCCGCGCCGCGAAGGGTGCCCATGGCAAGCACGACATCGGGATCGACATCGGGCCGCCGGCGACGAACGTCTCGCAATTCGTCCAGGATCGACAGGGTCGTGTTACTCGCCATGCTGTCGGTTCCGACACAGACGTTGATTCCGGCATCCATCATCTCCGGCCATCGGTGATCCGTGTGTCCAAAATAGGCGTGGGCCCGCGGGCACCAGGCAACCGAAGCCCCGGTCCGGGCGATGGCGTTCAGTGTTTCATCATCGGCGTAGTTGAGGTGCACCAACAAAGGCGATGCATCCAGGATTGCGGACGCTGCCAGCATTCGGGGCACGCTTCCGGGAGGATCGGCCTTGGCAGTCGGCAGGTCATACTTCGACAGAAACGCGGCGACTCGACCGCCTCCCGATTCCATCCACTCCGTTTCTTCGCGCGTTTCGGCGACGTGCATGGTGACGGCCATTTGTCGTCGCCGGGCGAGCGCCGCGGTTTCACGAAGATGGTCCGGCGAAACGGTGTACGGCGCATGCGGCGAAACACCGAGAATGAGCCGTTCGGATTCGAAGCGGCTCGAGATTTCATCCAGCAATGCGGCGAGCGAGGCCGGATTGTCCGGCGGCTGACTCGCCCCGCTGATGAGTTCGAGAAAACACACCTTGCGAATGGGCGACGCTCGCAGGGCCTCGACTTGGATTCCCTGCCGTGAGATATCGCCCACGCACGTGACGCCGCACGCCAACGACTCGGCCGCGCCGGTCGCGATCGAGTCACGCTCACGGCGGGAAGCGTCGCCTTCCCGGCGCAACGCGATCAGGTCCTCGATCCAATCCCAAAACGGCCGAGGCGAAAGGCGGCCGCGATAGCAAGTCAATTCGAGATGCGTGTGGGCATTGACAAAGCCGGGCAACACGATGCAGTCGCCCAAATCGCAGACTTCACCCGGACCTTCGACGGTGGATGCCGGACCCACACCCACGATTCGACCGCGCTCGACCACCATCGCCCCGTTCTCGATGGGCGGGCGATCCACCGGAACCAGCCATCGGGCACGAAAGACCTGCATGATCACGGTCCCGATTGCGTTGGGCTTTCGGCGCGCGAGACGTGTCGATCGCCGCTCGTCAGTTGATCGCGCAAGGCGCGGAAGAAGGCGTCCACGGCCGCACAGCGGTAGCGGGCAAGTTCACGCGTCCGCCCAAGCCGCAGCGTCTCTTCGATCCGCTTGGGCCAATACCCGTACTCGACATGCCGCTCCCAAATGGCGACGAGAGAGGCGACCGCCCTGTCCTGGTGTACGCAACGGGCCAGCTCGGCACAAAGCCAGATCGGACCCGTGGCATCAAGACTGACGGCCTCGGCGACGATTCGGGCCTCCGGAAGGGTCGCATCCCGAATTCCGGCCGCCCGAATGGCTGCCGCCGTGGTTTCGCTGGTGGATGGATCGACCACGCCGCGAAGCGCGTTCTCGGCGATGTCCGCGGCCCGTTCGCGCTGGGCTTCGGAGGGCGGCCTGAGCATGGCGGCGAGCGGATTGGCGCCTTCACGGGTCACGGACTCGGCGCACCAGGCATCGTAGAATCGGGCCGCGGCGGAAACCGCCCGCCGGTTGCAGCGTTGATCGCCGAATTCGGGGAATTCAGAGATCCAGGTCGCCAGGCGATCGAGACGATCCGCCCGCTCGCGGAGGATCGCACTGCCGAGCACGCGGTCGGCAGCGGCCTTTACCGGGTCGCCGTGTGTGGTCGCGTCCACGTCGGGCATGATAGCGGGTTCGGCCCGTCCCGCCCGAGACGATTCGGTATTCGAGGCCCCCGCCGGCGGAGCGGACCGGTGCAATTCTCTGCAAATACGAATATTAGCCGTCGACGTGCCCCGAACGCTAAAGATTGAGGCGGCCGCGGGCCGAACTGAGAATAGGAGACGCCGGGAGGTTCCTCTGCCATGCTGACCATCTTCAACGCCGAGGACTTCCTCACCCATTGTCTGACCTTCAACAATATCTTTCAGATCATGGGTCAGTTCGTCGCTCAAGTCCTGAGGGTCTTCGGCATCGACTTTCCCGAC
>JAPULF010000539.1 GCA_027295245.1 Planctomycetota bacterium | reverse complement strand
GCGCGGAGGATGTCGGGTCATCCTTAGACGGCCCGACGGCCGAGGAAGGCGGTCCGTCGGATTCATCAACGATAGGCTTGGAAGAGGGTCCTGGTGCGGGCTTGGAAATCGGAGACGGCGATGGCGACGCGTTGTCGGCCGGATCAGAGGATGCGACAGGCGAACAGGAAAGCGAGGCCGCCGATGTCTTGGAGCAGGCCGAATTGATTGACGGAGTGGATTCGGATCGGAATTCGGTCGACTTCGAGCCGGTATATACCGAAGACGGTTTGCCGATCCCGGACTTTCGACATCCCGTCAACTACCGACGCTGGCTGGAAGAGAGGTACGCCTCGATACCGGCGAACGACAATGCGGCCGATTATTACAGACGGCTTATGCCATATCCGGGCGACGATCCGGGGGACAAGCCGGTGTGGCCGGACCTGGTGAATATGTATTCCGACGCTTCGCACGCGGGTCCGCCGGGCCCGTGGGACCCGGCCGAGCACCCTGACTGGGACGCATCAACGCAGGCGGGCAGCGAATTGCTCGGTCTTTTTTCCGAGGCTGCGGCCGTTCCGAATTACGTGACCGAGCCTTTTTACCCGGAGGACAGCCCGAACGATTTGCTGTTGAACATCCTGTTGCCTCACCTGTCCGGTCAGCGAAAGCTCGTCAAACAGGTGCTGTCCGATGCGTGGCGGGCTCCGGAAGGGCGCCCGGATCCCGATTTGATGTTGGAAGCGTTCGACACCTGTCTGAGCAGCGCGGAGCACTATGCGAATGGCGAGTATCTCATCGAGAAGCTCGTCAGCATTGCGGAAAAAAAAATGATTCACGAAAGCGCCATGCAGGCCTTGAAGCACGAGGTCTTCAGCCCCGAACAGATGGAGACCGCTATCGAGTTGTTGGCCAAAAAGGACCGGCCCTTGCCCGATGCGGGGGATTGGGTACGAGGCGAATTGATGAGTTCGATGGATGTGACCCAATACGTGTTCGGTCCGGTGTCTCCGGATCGGGAGCCGAGCCTGAACCCGGAACGGATCGCGGAATTCAACAAGGCGTACGATTCGGAGGAGTGGATGTTTCCGCCACCGACCGAAGAGGAGCTGGCGCAGACGACGGCCGAGGGTACGCTTCAGGGGTTTCGCGATTACTATCGAGAATATGCCGACATGGTGCGGCGCGGCTACCCGGAGGTTCGGCCTGCCGACCTGGATCGGGTTCAGCGGTCGTTTGTCGAGGGCAACTACGTGGCCAAGCAAATCGCGCCGTCGCTATCGCGCGTCTATGCCCTTTCCGCGCAATACGAGGCTTCGCGGCGGGCGACGCAATTGACATTTGCCATCCACCTGCACAAGTCCCGCACGGGCAACTGGCCGGCGTCGCTGGACGAGTTGCCGGAACGGTACGCAGGATCGGTGCGCACGGACCCGTTCAGCGGCGAGGATTTCGCTTATCGACTGACGGCCGAGGGGCCGCTTCTTTACTCCAAGTCGGACAACGGGCGCGATGACGGCGGTGTTCATCATCGAAGGTGGGGACGGGGAACCGACGATTCGAACGCGTCCGACGACTTCGTTTTCTGGCCGCCGCAAGATCGCTAGGGGCCGGCTTCCATCGATGTGGTTCTGGGGTGACGATTCGCGAGGAGTGCCTTGGCAGTTCACGAGTGATCGTAAAGCCCGGCGACTTTGTGAACGTCGGCCAGTCTGAGTGCAAGGCTCTTCACCCACAAGAGGCGACGCTACGGTCATTCGCGGTTCGCCCTTGCGGGTCTTCACAAATCCGAGTCGGGTTTCTTTTCGTTGTACGCGGCGATGCTCATGTGGGCGAGTGTTGCAATCGCAGGTGCGAGCAATAATTCGAACTTGCCCGTTCCCGAGAGACTCCCGATCCAAATAGATCTTGCGAGGGTGCCCCAGAGACCGGCGATCAAGATCGCGCTGCAAAGTGCCCATGCGGGAAACCATACGGCCGCGGCACGCCAGCCCGCGCCGTGCGTGAATTGGCCGAACGACAATCGAATGAGCCCGACCGTTGCCGCGAACAAAACGAAAGCTACCGCCAATCCGAGTGCCGCCACGCCCAATATCATTCCCCACGAAAAGATTGCCGCACGCACGCTCCAGTCCTGCTGCACGACCATCAGGCAAGCAAAGAGCGTTGCGAACATGCCTGCGCCGAGCGCGATGCAGCCCAGACCAAAGGTGACGGCCGATCCAGCATTCAGCCGGCAACCGGATTCTCTCCAGAATCTCCGCGGATCGAGCAAGGCGGCTTTGTAGGTTCGCCAGAATCCCAGATCGGCGGCCCTGCTGGATTGGTGCAGGATTCCTGAAATGGTGAACGGCCGGGCACATTCGGGGCAACGGCTCTCCCTGAGGCCCCTCAGATTGTATCCGCAACCCAGGCAGGGCAAGTCGTGCCACACCAGTCTGCCGGGTGTATCCGCCCGGCGTGGATTCGCGTCGGGCGGGCGGGCGTTTGGGGTGCTCGATCCCACGGCTATTCGCTCCCAAGGGCATTTGAGCGGAATCCATTATAATGATACCATTCCGCGATTTACACGATAGGGAAACCTCAAATGAAACTCACCGAATTCCTGCCCCTACAATTGGTCAGGGTTCCACTGGTTGCACGTGACAAGACGCAGGCAATCACGGAGCTTGTGGATCTGCTTGCCGAGCACGGACGGACCGCCGCTCGGGATCAGCTCCTGGATGCGATTCTGGAGCGCGAGTCGCAATTGACCACGGGGATCGGACGCGGGTTTGCCATTCCCCACGCCAAGTGTGACGCGGTGGAGCGGCTTGCGATTGCATTCGGACGGGCGGCGGAGCCGATCGATTTCGAGGCGATCGACGGTAAGCCGGTCAGCCTGATCGCGCTGCTGGCGAGCCCGACCAATGCGACGAGCCTGCATGTAGAGGCCCTGGCGACCTTGAGTCGGATGGTGAAGAATGAAGCGGCCCTGGACGCCTTGCTGTCGGCGCAGACGGCGGACGCGTTCTACAAGGTAATCGTCGACAACGAGGGCGCTTCCTGACGCTGTAAGCCGAACCGGCGGACCGTGGAAAAGAGGGCAGTCACCCCGCGAATCGGTGTTCCGGTTGTCGCGCGTGCCGTCCGGTTCGGAGCCGGCTCCCTTTTTTTGCCGCAAACACCTTGACCCGCCCCAGGATGCTGGATTGTCCGGATGGCTTTCTTCACGACAGGCAGTCCGATCTACTTCGCCGACTTCGACTTGAATCTTCGCTTCGACACCCCGGAGATCGGTGTCTTGGCCTTGCCGCTGATCGTTTTCATTGCGGCGGTATCGATCTGGGTCCATCTCAAGCGGGGGCGTTCGTCGGGTGGCGGGGGGCGCCGGGCGATGATCGTGACGCTGGGGGTCGTGGCGGCGGGTGTCGGGATCTACTTGTCACGGAGCGCGAATCCGGGGACGCGCCGAGCGTTGCTGCTCGCGGCGCTTGGGGTGGTTGTGTTTCTCGCCGCGCCGTCCAGCTACTCGAAGACGACGACCGCGGTTCGACCGTTTGCTCGGCGGACGCTGATCTTTCTCAGGCTGCTCGTGATCGTCGCGGTTCTGTCGTTGATCTCGCGGCCGATCGTCGAGCGGACGATCGTCCGCATGGAGCGACCGACGCTTACGATTCTCCTGGACGATTCACAGTCCATGAAGATTCGCGACATGCCCGGGCCGGTGTCCGACCGCCCGGTTTCGCGTGCCTCGGCGCTGCACACGGCGCTGACGGTGAACTGGTATCGCCTGGGGCAGTTGGCGGATTCTTTCGATATTTCGGCGTTTCGATTCAGCGATATACCCAGTCGAGAGTCGGCGATGAAGACTCGACCGTGGTCCGTGGAGGGCGAGGGGCCGCTGACGGACATCGAAGCGGCTTTAGCGGTTGCGGTCCGCGAGGATGGGGCTGGGGAGTTGCCGCCCGGCGCGATTCTGATCCTGTCGGACGGGGCGAACAACGTGAAGACGGATTCCGATGCCCTGACGATGGGACGTTCGTTGGCGGCTTCCGGTGTGCCGATCTTCGCGGCCGGAATCGGTAGTCCCGAGCCCCGGGGGGACACGCGTTTGCTTTCCGGGCGCGATCTTCGAGTGCCGCATCGGGCCGCGGTCGACACGATGCTGCCGATCGAGGCCGAATTCGAGTGCGTCGGATTCAGCGGAACCCGAATCCGGTTCCAGTGCCTGTGGGACGGCAAGGTGGTGGGAACAAAAACGGTGAGGCCGAAGTCGTTGCGCGAGACGATTCAGGTTTCGTTCGAGCACATTGCCCTTTCCGCGGGATTCCATTCGGTGGAGGTTCGGGCGATGCCGCGTGACCTGTCCTGGAAAGAGGGGCCGGTTTCGCTCGCGCAATACGTGCGGGTCGTCGATGATCAGATTCATATTCTGCACATCGAGGCCCGTCTGCGCACGGAGTTCGCGTTTATTTCGCGGGCCCTGGCGGGCGAGAAGCGTTTTCAGTTAACCAAGGCGATTTTGGGACCGCCCATCGAGGGTATGTGGCGGAACCCGTTGCCGCGCCGCCCGGAAGAGTGGAGGCGGTATCACGCCATCATTCTCGGGGATTTGACGCGAACCGACCTGACGGAGTCGCAGATCAAGGGCCTTCGCGACGCGGTCAACGAACACGGGACCGGGATCGCCATGATCGGTGGATTCGAGAACACGGCTCGAAGAGGATTCGGCGAAACCCCGCTTGCCGAAGTGGTCCCGGTGGAATTGGGCGGCGGCATGTCCATCGACAAGGCCGTTCGATTGGCTCCGACACCCGCGGGTGTGGATCATCCGGTTTGCAGGCTGAAGGAGGGTTCCGATGTCGTCGACATTTGGAGGCGATTGCCGGCGCTGGCGGGCGTGACCGTGCTGGGGCGACCGAAACCCGCCGCCGAAGTGCTGATCGTCGACGAGGATTCCAATCCAGTGATCGTGGCGGCGACGGTTGGAAAGGGCCGCTCGCTTGCCATCGGGGTCGATTCGACCTGGCGGTGGCGCATGCAGCGAAACGACGGGCGGGAACTTCACAATCGTTTCTGGCGGCAGGCTCTCTATTGGCTGGCGAATCGCCGCCCCAACGTCCACGTGGCGGTCGATCGCCCGCGATACGACTTGCTGCGGGTTCGGCCGGGAACGAGCGGTGTGGAGGTCGCGGCCTACGTCGTGGACGGCCTGAGCGGACGCCCCTTGGAGTCGGCGAAGGTGGAAGTCACGCTGACAACGCCCGACGACAAGAGCGAGATCGTGCGGATGCAGCGTCTGGGGGACCGATGGATCGGACGGGTATTTCCCAAAGAGACGGGTTCCTATCGATTACAGCTTACCGCCAAGTCGAGCGATCAAGAATTCGGGCGGTCGGAAACGCGATTCGTGGTCGAGGCGATCGATCGCGAACGGCGGAACCCGCTGGCGAACCTCGATTTGATGAAGGCCCTGGCGGCGGGAAGTGGGGATGTCAAAGGCGCGTACGCGGAATTGAGCGAGCTGGAGGAGTTGTTGGAGGCGCTCGATGCCGGTGATTTCAGGCGCCGAATCACAGAAACTGTACACCAGGACCTGGCCGATCGATTTCGGTGGCCGGTCTTGGCCGCGATTTGCCTGTTGCTGACGATTGAATGGGTGATTCGTAAACGATGCGGTCTTGTTTGAAAAGATTGGGGCGGTTTTTCTCCGGCGATTCGAATCGATTAGAATGATCGCATGACCGGATCCGGTGACTTCCCGAAACTGCGCCCGATCGAGTTCAGGGCGTCGACTCGAATTCCCGGAGGCTGCGATCTTCTGGATCCATCCGGATTATCGAAGCACATTCTTTCGGTCTCGGGGCCGCTGGCCGTGG
>JAPULF010000538.1 GCA_027295245.1 Planctomycetota bacterium | reverse complement strand
CTTGGGCGGGTCGGCCAGGGTCAAGATTCCGGCGAACGAAAGTGAACCCCCGGCCACGGCCAAGCCTATCCACGCTCTACGCATCACTCACCTCCGAATCATCGTTGCTCAAACCAAGCTGAAGCCACTCGCGTCAGCCGTTGATTGCCTCGGATTCTTTTCGGCCTTAGCGGTCCTGTCAAGCGAATCGCCTTTGACGCTGATTCTAGCCGGCGGTAGAAAAGTCAACATGTTGAATTGGCTGTTGCCGTTTGCACTTGCCGTGATTGCCGCGTTGCTCGTGATCGCCATCACTTCCGCCCGAGACCGGAGCCGGCGATTCCACGGTGCATCAAACGCATGGCTCGATACGCGGCCGGGGGAGCGTGTCGACGCCCTGGGCCCATACTTGACCCCCGATCGACGGGGAAATCGCAATGCGGCCGCCTGGTTTCTGCTGGGCTGCGCCCGTTTGCGAGAAGGCAGAATCGGAGAGGCAGCCAGGGCGTTCGGGGTGGCGCATCATGCCGACTACCGCATCGAGTCCGCGGCCTTGCTGACGTTTGCGTGCCTAAAAGCGTCGACGGCCGAGCGATCCGGCATCCTCGAGCAGATCTTCGAAACATGGGACGAAATAGGCCGCCCGGCCGTTGCCGCGCATCGCGAGGAAGGGCTGCTCTTCGATTGTCTGGAATCCACGACCCGCGATTTGCCCGAGCTTTCGCCCATCGGTCGTCTTGCATGGCTCGTGGTGGGGCCTGATCAACAGTCAGACATCGAACGATCCTTGCGAGAGGGCGGATCTCGCTGGGCCGAGGCGATGCGGTCCGATTAGGGTCGGCCGGTCCGAGTTTCAGAGCGTTGATCGGATCGAGCGTCTTCGTGATTGAGGATTGATTCGAAGGGAATGGTCCGCTGACTCGGGATTCGCACGTCGCCCTCAAACATCCAACTCCAACAGCTCCTTGGAGGCGGACGTGATGTTCTCGTATCCCGAGTCGGTCACGATGACCAGATCCTCTATGCGAATGCCGCCCCAACCCTCGTAGTAAAGCCCCGGCTCGACGGAAAAGACCATGCCCGGCTCGGTGAGGGTGTCGAATCCCTGCTTGAGCCGGGGTTCCTCGTGGATTGCCAGGCCGACTCCGTGGCCGGTTCCGTGCATAAACGCTTCCGGGCACCCCTTTTCCGAAAAATAATCACGGCACAGGGCGTCCAGTGAGCCGGTTGTGACCCCGGGGCGAACCCCGTCCAGACACCTGAGCTGAGCGGCATGCACAAGCTCGTAAACTTCACGCTGGCGGGCGTCCGCTTTCCCCATGCATATCATGCGGGTCATGTCCCCGCAGTACCCATCGAAGATTGCACCGAAGTCCAGGAGCACGAGTTGGCCTTTTTCCAGCTTTCGATCGGCCGACGGGGTGTAGTGGCAGTTGCACCCGGTTTCACCAAAGGCAACGATCGGGTGAAACGAGTTGCCCTCGCTGTTCTCTCGCATGAAACGGTCCACTTCGCAGGCAACCTGACGCTCGGTCATTCCAATCCGCAGATAGCCGGCGATGTGCGTGAATGCGTCACAGGTAATCTCCTGGGCGCGCCGCAGGCATTGGCATTCTTGGGGAGACTTGGTGACGCGCAGCTCCACGATGATGTGGTCCGCGCCCCGCCAGTCGAAGTCGCCGGCCGCATCCAGAAGTTTCAGGGCATCGCCGTGAAACATGCTGTCGCGTTCGAATCCCACGGTTTTGGCCCGGGAATTCAGCAAATCCTTGATCTTGTCGGCGATGACCTCGGCGGAAAGGGGGGATTCGAGAAGCTGTGGCGAAATCCCCGGGAGGTTCTTGACGCCGCTGAAGTAGCGGCCATCGCAAAGCAGGTGGCAAGTCTCGCCGTGAATCAGCGCGAAGTGCTCCGGGTCGTGGAGCGGCTGGGCATTCTCACACATCATCGCCCGGACGCCCGTGAGATACCGGACGTTCTTGGGATTTGAAACGAACAAGGCGTCCAGCCCCGCGCGGTCCATGGCTTCGCGGACTCGACTCAGCCGTTGTGCGTTCATGCGGCGGATCCTCGGTGGTCACGTCTGAGACCGTTTCTATCGCCGAACGGGCGTTGCCGCAACCATCGATTGCACAGGCGGCGGGATCCAGTCCGGAACGCCGGAATGAGCAGCAGAGACTTTGCGCAAAGAAAAAAGCGGCGATTCGCAGAAAGCGAATCGCCGCCGAGACTACATGTATTCGAATTCGACGCCCGGTTACGGGATGAGAATGGCGTCGGATTTACCGCCCGCATCGACAATAGTACCTGAGGACGTGGAGATCTCATCTTGCCAACCCAGCATCATTAAGCCGGGGTCGACCTGGCTGCTCTGGATGTGGACGGTGTAGATGTTATCCCGTCCGCGCGAACTCTTGACGTTGATGGCGTCAAACAGTCCCGCCAAGCCCACGTCGGGGCCCTTCTCGAAGCGGACGTGACCGTCCTGGAACCCGATGTTCTGTCCTTCGCGGTTGGTATGATTGGTGCTATTTCCGCGATTGGCACTCTTGCGATCCGACGTGGCGGTTTTCGTGACCTGACCCTTGATGTAGGGGTTGGCGTCAGCGAAGACCGGGAAAATAGGCTCCGAACTCCCGGTAATCAGCTTCCGTATACCATTGCTTAAGTTGCCGTCATGTTGTTGCTGGTATGCGTAGCTCAGGGCCGTGGAGGTCAGGAAGTCGTAGTAGGCCGCCACGTCTTGCGCGGGATCCTGTTGATCGGTGGTGCTGGGGCAGATGAACTGTTTGGGCGTCGAGGAGTTTTGTCGCACCAGCATCCAGAGATCGACCGTTACCGACGGCACGCCGGTGGTAGATGGCGGCGTGTCCACGATGCGGTCACCCGCGTTATAAAACCCTCGAATATTGGAAGCTGGATGAGGGATGGAGTACGCCGGGAATTCTCCCGCCTGACTGTCCTGGGCGTAAATGTACATGGACTGACCGATGCCGCGCTGATTTGCCGAGCATACGGTCCGCTTCGCAAGCTCTCTTGCACGCGAGAGACTCGGAAGCAAAATCGAAATAAGTAGAGCGATGATCGCAATCACGACCAGCAACTCAATCAGCGTAAATGCCTTTAATCGTTTCACGGTATTACCTCCTTTTGGTAACCGTCGCTTCTCGACCAATCCCGTCAGCACGCCATCAGGCCAAGCCAAGATAAAATAGATGAATCCAGCGTCTTGTTCCGGAACCTGGACGTCACCTTGCGAACTGGTCGAAACCATAGTGTCCCGGCAACCGTTGCCGTGACTTTTGTTTTTCAAGTCCCTAGCGTTGTCTCCGACTTCGGCAGGCTTGTTCGGTCGCAAGCTCGGTCTGCGACGATCCCTCGGCGGAAGGAGCTAGCGGTGGAAGGCAAGAAACGAGGACTACAACGCGTGAAGGTATGATTCCGCAGTTTCGCTTCCGCCGACTACTCCCGTACCACCAAGGGTACACTCTGCCCACTGCTATTAAGAGTTTATCACATTGGGTGAAAGTCTGTCAACCACCTTTTCCGCGTTTGATCGATTATTTGTGCCCTGGCAGGCACTTTTATCGGGGTACGAATATAGGCGATCCGTTTGATCAGAATGCATGCACCCGCAGGTCGATCTTCGATCGGTCGCAAGCACCCACCCCCAACCTTTGGGCGGTCAGCAGCTGCGGCGGGATACCGGCTGCCCCCAGAAGCGGGTCCACACCCCGCAAAGCCCTGATTTCATTAAGGATAGAAAATCCGATTGCGTCGCACGCCACGGGATCTGAGCCCATGATTACCCCTCCAAACGTATGAATCCCCTGTTCAGAGGCATACACATCGCCTTCAAAAATCACACGAATCGCGTTGACGATATTCAGCCGGAGCTTGCTCCGAATCGGGTCCGAGGCAACGATCTGACCGATTGCCGGGTCGCACCCATTGGCGTGGAATCGGGCGGGATGGCGTATGAGGCCGTGCGAGAGGTTCTTGAGGCAGCTTGTCATAGTTGCCCGCCGGTGCGTTTTCAGGAATGGAACATTGATCAGGGCCGTGGCTTGGTCCAGGGCGGCCATGAAACTGTCCTTGCCGGACGAACCGAATTCCACCTCCTCGCCTTGCCATCGATAGTCGGGCGGTCGCGTATTTCCGGCATGTTCGAAGTCCCTGCCGGCCTCCAGAAGCATCAGTTGTTCTAGAGACCAGCCCGCCTCGGTCAGAGAATCGACCAGAACCGTGGCAAAGGCCGGTGTCGTCAACAGGCGGCCACTCGCGGACTGATTGAACTTCAAAAGCACCACGTCATCCGGGCGGAGAATGGATCGCCAAGCCGACTCTTCGGAATTCTTCCCGGTGAATTCGCGAAGCGCTG
>JAPULF010000537.1 GCA_027295245.1 Planctomycetota bacterium | reverse complement strand
GGGAGACTCACCTTTGAGTGTGGAAATGCAGGCGCGGCTGGTCGAATATCTCGAGTTCGTTCCCTGAAGAGCGATCGAACAAAGTCATCGTTCATAGATGCCCTCCCGCGGTCGTGCTCAAAGTTTTGCCCGACGGCACGTCATGCAGCCCGCCGAAGTCAGGCCGAGCCCGACCTACCCGGCTCCAGCGGTAGATGTGGATCGTGCCGTTTTGCCGAACGCGGCCCGACTACTTGGCTTTGATCCAATCTGCTAGAAAGCGGATGACTTCTTCGTCCACATGTCCGGGTTGCCAGTACTCCTCCGGCCGTGCTTTGTCGACGCCGCGCATGTAGAGGTGGTTCATTTCCTCGAACCAGTGAAGGGTCGCTTGATCGCGCCCGACCAGCGCCGTCTTATAAAGACCAAAGTCGCGATTTGTGACCTGGTGGTCCCTTCCTCCGCCGGCGACCAACAATCGGCTGGGAAGGCCGGCGGCGACCTGGAGGGATGCCTTGGCAAAACGGCTCAGTTCGAGCCAGTATGCGGCAGGCACGCCGAGCACCTCGGCCTTCGAGGGATCGGCGCCTCCGCGGATCGATTGGATCGTCTTTCGCGCCGTTTCGGCGACCTTCTTGTTCGGGTCGCCGCTGGTTCCGTCCAGCGATGCTATGTAGTCGAGTTGGTCCAGCACGACGTCGAATGCGTCGCGCGGGGCGCCCGACATCAGGATGAGACCGGCGAGGTTGCCGTCTTCCGCGGCGATGTGCGGGCCGAGCGTCGCGCCCATGCTATGGCCCAGCAGGAAGACCCGCTTCTTGTCGATGCCGATACGCGAGCGGGCGAAGGCAAGCGCCGCCAGGGCGTCTTCGATCACCTCTTCGCGAAGGCCGAGATCGGTTCGTTTTTCCAGTTCCTTGGCGTACGCATAGGTTCGTTTGTGGAAACGCAGGACGGCGACGCCGTTGGAGGATAGCCCGGCGGCGAGATCCCGGAAGGGCTTGTTGGGACCGATGGTTTGATCCTGATCGTGAGGGCCCGAGCCGTGAACCAGCACGACGATCGGGGCTTGCCCCTGGATGCGCGGGAGCGTGATCTTCCCCTTGACGATCCACGGCGACTTGCCGAACTCGACGTCGCGTTCGATATAGCGTTTTCGGCGATCGTACGCGGGCGGCGCGTAGGCGGCCGACGGGTCGCCTCCTTCGATACGGAATCCCGAAATCTGGTTCAACTCGTTGAAGACGATCTTGAGCGTCTGATCGAGCCGGGCGAAACGCGTTGGAATGAACACCTGCCCGGCGTCCGCCGACAGACCCGTGTGAGGGTTGCCGAATGACTTGAACGGCCCGACCCTGCGTTGGGCCTCGATCCAGGCGGAGGCGAGTTTCTCCTTGGTGAGGATGCCACGGAGTGTCCGGTCGAAGTGTTGAACGGCGTCGTCGAATTTCCGACCGGCCAGATTGCCGGCGAAGATCATGGCCCGCTCGATTCGGATGCGCCGAAGGGTGGCATTGGGATCATTCTTGTTTTTTTGACCGGCCGGGCCCTTCGGCGCGTCGTCCGCGAACGAAGCGGGTATCATGGTCAGCCAGATGGCCGCGAGCGTGAACACGGCAGATCGGATCCGCCGGCCCTGCCGTGGCGGCGTATGAATACGGGTGGACTTTGAGGGTCGCGTCATGGACTCGATCTGCCTCCTGTGGATATTCGGCATGCGATTGATCGGGCGAATAAATCCGGCCCGTCGCCGGTTTATACCCTTGCGGGACGGCCGCGTTCGCGTCTCAATTATTGTCCATGAACGAGCGTCAAACCAGAGCGAAAGGATATTAATGCCGCGGTACCGACGAACAAGGAGCGGAGCATGACGGGTCCGAGCGGCATGAACGTGGAATCCGCCGTTCGCGATCGATATTCGGCGGGGGCGGATTCCGCGGATGCGACGCTTTGTTGCGTCGTGGACTACGAACCGAAGTATCTGGAAGTGATCCCCCAAGAGCTGATCGAGAAGGACTATGGCTGCGGCGACCCGACGGTGTACTGCCGAACGGGACAGACCGTGCTCGATCTGGGGTGTGGGGGCGGCAAGGTCTGCTATATCCTGTCGCAGAAGGTGGGGCGCGAGGGCCGCGTCATCGGCGTGGACATGAACGTCGACATGCTGGCGCTGGCGCGGAAGTACCGAAAGGAGATTGGCGAGCGGCTCGGCTACGCCAACGTGGAATTCCGCAAGGGCCGAATCCAGGACCTGCGGCTCAACCTGGACCTGGTGGATGCGTGGCTGGGGGAGCATCCGGTGCGATCGGCCGCGGACCTGACGGCGCTGGAGGCGTACTCGGCCGAGATCTCGGCAAACGCGCCGCTGGTCGAGGACGAATCGATCGACGTGATCGTGTCCAACTGCGTGTTGAACCGGGTCCGGCCGGACCAAAAGGCGGCGATGTTTGCGGAGATGTATCGGGCGCTGCGAAACGGGGGGCGGGCGGTTATCAGCGATATCGTGAGCGATGAGTCCGTGCCGGAGGCGATGCAGCAGGATCCCAA
>JAPULF010000536.1 GCA_027295245.1 Planctomycetota bacterium | reverse complement strand
ATCGGGCCGAAGCGATTCTCCATCGCCACGAGGAGGAGGCCGCGATCAACAGTGAGCTGCAACCGCGGGCCGCCGAAGTCGTTCGCGGAGTCCGCGCGGCGGGCGCGGCGGCCGTCCTGATGACGCGCAACTCGCGGCGCTCCACGGCTACCGTCTTGCGAAAAC
This sequence comes from Planctomycetota bacterium, assembly GCA_027295245.1. GTDB lineage: Bacteria > Planctomycetota > Phycisphaerae > UBA1845 > UTPLA1 > JAPULF01. Next base: position 5,731 of record JAPULF010000536.1, on the reverse strand, counting down.
ACGACTTGGAATTCGACATGACCTGGACCCGCGAGGACGGTCCGATGAAACCCTCCCCGGAACCCGTGCTCCGAATCTGCGAGTCCCTCGGCACGCGGCCCGACCGGGCATGGGTGATCGGGGACTTTGCCTATGACATTCTCTGCGGCAACGCCGCCGGGGCCACGACGGTTCTGTTTCTCGAACCGGGACGCGCACGTGCGGCATGGGCCGACGAAGCCGATCACGTCGTCGCCGCGCTGGACGAACTCCCGGCCCTGATGGGTTTCGAGATAGGCGTCCGGTAGTGACGGCGGCAGACTGGAGGAAATGAAGCCTTGTTATTACTGGCGATCGCACATCTTCGCCATCGCAAGCTGCGCACCACGCTGTCCATCCTCGCCGTCGGCATCGGCATCGCCATGCTCATCGTGATGCTCGGCCTGTCGCACGGCATGCTCAATGAGGTGGCCGATCGCATGCAGAGCGTCGACGCCGAGTTGATCGTCCTTCCCGAGAACGAGAATGTCATCTTCACCGCCGGGGCGGCATTCAGCGGAAAGTACGCCCCCCTGATTGACGCGTTCGAAATGGACGGTCGGCGGGTCGTGAAACGAACGATCGGTGTCATGGTGGACACATTGCACATGGGCGGCCAACAGCAACGCTTGTTCGGCGTGGACCGAGATGACATGAACGCCTTTCTCGGACGCCGAAAAATCATTGAAGGGCGCCTCTTCGACGCGGACAGAAAATTCGGCAACCTGCTCGACTCGATGCGCAACGAAAACGGCTACTACGACCCCACCCGAATCACCGAATCCCAAGAGGCAAGCGCCTGCGAACTGGTAATCGATACACGGCTCGCACGCGTGGGCAAATACAGCGTCGGCGATCAAATCACGTTTCTCGGCCGGTCCTTCAAAATCGTGGGCATCGTCCAGTCCGGCGTGGCGGGGCGCGTGTTCTGCCCGATCCAGGTCCTACAGCACTTCAAGAACGCCGGCGTGCCGTGGGTCAGCCTTTTCTTCGTGCAGCTTCGCCCGCAACAGGAGACCGCCGCATCGAATTACGACGAACGCGTTGCCGACGCCCTGAGCGCCCACATCAAGGCCAAGGTCGAACTCAAGACCGCCTACCGCCAACTCATGTACGAGAGCTTTTCGCAGGTCTACATCTATATCAACGCGGCCAGCGGCGTCGCCCTGGTCGTTTGTTTCCTGTTCATTCTCCTGACCATGTACACCATGGTGCTCGAACGAACGCGCGAGATCGGAATCCTCAAGTCGCTCGGCGCGGGACGCATGTACTTGTTGCGCATGTCCGTGATCGAGGCGGTCATCATCTGCACCTGCGGTACGATCGTCGGAATCGGCCTCGCATTCGGCGCCAAGTACGGGCTGGAGAGCGCCAAGCCGCTCCTGACCATGACGATCGAGCCGAAATTCGTTGCAATCGCGCTCGCAATCGGCGTGGTCGGCGGATCGTTGAGCGCCATCTATCCGGGATATCGCGCGGCAAACCTGGACCCGGTCGCCGCGTTGGGATTTGATTGAAGATTGGACGGCGATCCGGAGATATGACAACCATCTCTGACCACATCCTGAAAGTCCGCGACGTCCACTACGCCTACCACACCGCCGGTGTCGCGACGCCCGTCCTGCACGGGATCGATCTCGAACTGCGGCGCGGAGAGTTCGTGATCATCATGGGCCCCAGCGGCTGCGGCAAGACGACCCTGTTGAACATCATCGGCCTGATGATGCCGGCCCGATCCGGCACCGTGGAACTCGACGGAGCGGAAGTCTCGTCCTTGGATGATGCGGGCCGAGCCTCGGTTCGTCGCAACAAGCTCGGATTCGTGTTTCAACGATTCAACCTGCTCCCCGTTCTGACCGTTGAACAAAACGTGTCGCTCGCACTTCGCCTGCGAGGAGACCAACTGGACGGCCAGGCCATCCGCATCCTCGAACGCGTCGGACTCGCGGACAAGCGCCACAGCAAACCCAACGCCCTCTCTGTAGGCGAACAGCAACGCGCCGCCATTGCACGGGCCGTGGTCCGCCGACCGGCGCTCCTGCTGGCCGACGAGCCCACCGGCAGTCTGGATTCGCGGAACGCCCAATCGGTCCTCGACCTGCTACGCGAACTCAACGCGTCCGACGGCGTCACGACCCTGATGATTACACACAACGAGCACCTTGCCGACCGGGCCGATCGCGTACTGTTCATGCATGACGGTCGTTTCGCGTAGAATCTCCAACTCGTCATGATAGCGAACGCAATAAACGAACGAACCACGCCCGGCACTGCGCCGCCCGACGACGGGTGCAATCTGCGACTCTGGTTCGTCTTATATCTCCTCTGGTTGGGCGGATTGGCATGGACCGCCCGTTGGGGAATGGCGGCGGCCGAGGAGCCCGGCGCAGCATAGGGCTGGTGCCTGTGGATCCTCTCGCTCTTTGCGTTCTACATGTCCCTCTGCTGCACGTACTTCCCGCTCCCGACGACTTGGTTCGTGCTGCTTGTCGCCAGCGACATGTTCGCCGAACGCGTCGGACTCACGGACCGGTGGGCCGCGCGCGTGCTCTTGGTGTCCACGCTCGGCGCCATTTCGACCGGCTTGGCCAACCTCAACGAATACCATATCTCCACGTATTTTTTGCGCTACCGCAGAATCGCCCGTGTGCGTGACACGTCGATCTACCAAACCGCCGCCCGCTGGTTCAGCGCCAACCCGTTCTGGGTCATCGTCCTGTTCGCGTTCATCCCGATCGCGGTCGATGTGGTCCGCTGGTTCGCGATCACATATCGCTATTCCCGACTTCGATTCTTTCTCGGCTATTTCGTGGGGCGATGGTGTCGCTACGCAATGCTGGCCTTGACCTCAATCTGGTTAGAACTGTCCGGATGGCAGATATTCGCGATCCAGGCTGCACTGGCGGTGCTCGTCCTGAGCAAGATATTCCTGCGAATAAGGCGAGAATCGTGGCAAACAAGCGACCGACTCGAAACGCGGCCCTCCCATATTGTCCGCGACACCGGTGTTGCATAGAATCTCACGATTAGAGGCCCTCACATGCACGCACATTCGAAGAACACCTACGCGCCGATAATCGCGGCCCTGGTCTCAATCCTTTGGGCTTCGGCGTGTGTCGCGGAGCCTCCCGACAAAAACACGGACGACAAACCCGCCCCCAAGGAATCGCCTGAGAAACGACCCACCTCCGGCGACTCGGAGACCGACCGGATCCTCGACCGACTCGAAGCCAAAGGCAAGGCGATTCAGGGCCTGACGTGCAAACTGACCTACAGGTACGTCACCGGAGGACCCGTTCAGGATACGATGACCAAGTTGGGAAGGCTCTCTTTCACGCGCGGCCAGACGAATTCGATGTTCCTGATCGAGTTCGACAGCCGTATCGCCGATGGCGAAAAAATAAAGAATGTCGAGAAGTACGCATTCGACGGCGAGTGGTTCACGGAGTTCAACGAGAAGAGCAGGAGCGTCACGCGGCGACAGATCGTCCGCAAGGGCGAACGTATCGATCCGTTCAAACTCGGTAACGGACCGTTTCCGATGCCGTTCGGTCAGAAGCGCGACGAAATACTGCGGGAATTCACCGTGGAGCGTCGAAAACCGGAACTGGAAGACCCGCCCGGTTCGATTCACTTGCATTGCGTGCCTCGCCACGGGACGCAGCTTGCGAAGAAATATAGCCGCGTGGAGATTTTCGTCGATCGGAAGATCGAATTGCCGATTCGAATCGTGTCCGAAAGCAAAATGGACAGCAGCCGAATCGAGGTCGATTTCAAAGGTGTCAACACCGACGCGGCCCCCGCCGGTTCGCGGTTTAAAATCGCGTGTCCCGCCGGTTTCCAGGAGCAGTTTGAACGGCTGCCCCCGCTCATTGAATTGCCGCCGACCGAGAAACGTTAGCCGGACTCGAGATCATGCACAAACGCACGTTCAAAATACGCAGCGGCGCCATCGTTGGAATCGTCGCGCTTTCGGCGGCCCACCTGTTGCTCGGCGGCTGCCTGGAAATCCCCCGCGATTCGTCGGAGAAAAACGATCTCTCCGTCATGCGACTGGCCCACGTCGATTTCATCGGCCGAACCGTGTACACCGCCTACGTGGCCGGCGACACCCGCTCCGTCCAGTTGGGTTTGATGAACACCACGGAAGCTGAATTGCCCGCGGACCGTGGCATGATTTTCGATCTGGGATATGACCATTTGTTGAGCTTCTGGATGCGAAATACCATCATCCCGCTTGATATCGCGTACATTCGCTCGGACGGAACGGTCGTCAAGACGTACACCATGACGCCCTTTGACGAGTCGGGATATTCGTCGATCGAACCGGCCCGGTTCGCGATGGAGGTCCGCGGAGGCCAGTTCGCACAGTGGGGCATCACGGAGGGCGATCAAGTCGACATTTCATGGGAAATCCCGAGCGGATCGTCCATCAAGAACGATCTTTCCTCGATGTCCACCGTCGACATGAAGGTGCGCAATCGGGCCACCTACACCGCCTACGTCGCCGATAATCCGCAAACACGGCAGATCGGACTCATGAATACGACGGCAGAAGAGCTGTCGACCGACCGGGGCATGATCTTCGTGTTCGAGTTCGACTTCGTGCACGGATTCTGGATGCGAAATACCATCATTCCGCTCGACATCGCCTACATCGACTCGGACGGAACGATCGTCAAGACCTATACCATGGCGGCCCTCGACGAGCAGACCGACTATTCGCCCGGCGGTCCCGTGCGGTACGTGCTCGAACTACGGGCCGGACAGCTCCAACAGAACAACATCAGCGAGGGGGATCAGGTCGAGATTCCCGCGACGCTTCTCAACCCGCCGTCCTAGCGGACCGACAGAGTTATCGAGCGACCTTGGGCGCGGGGCGGGTTGCAAGCTGGCGGGCTCCATGAATCTCTCCTCAGATACCACATTACTAACGAAACCGCCGGTAGACTCCGCGCGCCGCAAGTGTGACCCCCAAGTCGCCGAAACCGTCATTCGCTCGGCCATTCTCGGACTCCCCTCTCCCATGCCGCCGGTCCTGCAGCGCATCCTCGAGCAACCGGAATGGATCGCCGTCAAGTGCATTTCGCCCAGCTCCAAGAAGGTCCAAGACGTCCTGAATCAATTCGACGTCGGAATCCTGGTCGACCGTGATGAAACGAATCCGTCGGCTCCGGGACTGTCACACGAGGACATCGACGCCCGCATCGCGCTGTTCAAGGAATCCAAAATGGGCGCCATCGTCTTTACGGAGCGCCCCTGGCTATTCGGCGACAGCGACGTTCGACTGGTTTCCTTGCCGTGCGATGCATCGGTGGACGTCGCCCGCGGGGCGATGATCGCCCTGGCCCAATTGCGCCCCGTCATTCAGCGGATCGACGCCGACATGCGAAGCCTCCGCTTACTCGGAATAAAGATGCACGTCCATTTCGAGGAGCTTGACCACGAGCTGCGTCTGGCCGCCCGACTACAGCGCGAATTCCTGCCGCGCGTGCTTCAGGAAGTCGGCCGCATCAGGTTCTATACCTTTCACCGGCCCAAGAGCTTCGTCAGCGGCGATATATTCGATGTCCTGCGCCTCGATGAATCACACCTCGGATTCTATCTCGCAGACGCCGTGGGACACGGCGTGGCCGCCGGCCTCCTGACGATGCTCATCAAGAACTCGATTCAAACGAAACGCATCTACAAGGATGGCTACGAACTCGTACCC
>JAPULF010000535.1 GCA_027295245.1 Planctomycetota bacterium | reverse complement strand
CCGACGAGACCGATCGCGGCCCCGTAGACGAGGAAGACGGCGGTGACGCCTTCGGCGCTGGCTCCGACGCTCTTGATGATGCCGATGTCGCGGGTTTTTTCCTGCACGATCATGTAGAAGATGCAAAGGATGAGGAAGACGGCGACGATGCTGATGACGCCGAACATGATCAGGACCAGGAATTTCTCCTTCTCGATTGCCGAGATAAAATCGCGCTGCATTTCTTCCCAGGTCTGGGTGTCGACGGCGCTCATCAGCGACCGGTCTTCGGCGTCGGAAAGCCAGATGAACCCGCCCCATGTTGCCGAGACCAGGTCCTTGATTCGATGCAATTCGGGCGGTTTGGCGTATCGCTCGCGCAACTTGATCTGAATCTGGCGGCAACGCGGTCCAAACCGACCGATGACATTGCCTTCGGCATCGACCTTTTCTCCGCCTTCCATCGAGAGCAACCGTTGAATTTCGTCGAAATCGACGTAGACGTTTCTCGAGTCGATATCGTGGATTCCGGTTCTCGAGTCGTCGACGTATCGAAATGTCGCCCTGGGCGGCATATCGGGTGTGACCCTGCCCTTTCGCGAAAGGGGCAGAACGGTGAGCCAGACCGGGTCTCCGCGGTGGTAGTCGGGCGTACGCTGGTACTCGCCGGAGGGCTTGCGAACGCCGATCAGATCACGACCGGTGATGAGTCCGTGGTGCGGATCACCCTCGTAACCCGGCGCGGGCGGATCGGCGTCGCTCTCTCGGAAGATTCCGGGCCCGGGGAGGGTGTAACCGGGTTCGCGGCGGTAGCGCCGCTCTTTTTTTTGACGCGTTTCGGGATCGAGAGACTTGAGGTAGTCCTGAAAGTGTCGCTCCATTTCCGGTGGAAGTGTTGGGATCCCTGTTGGACCGAAAGCCCAGACGGGTTGAGCCTGGGGCGCGAGCGTGGTTCCGCCGAATCGATTGTTGTAGAAGAGGTCTTTTCCGAATTCGTTGACGCGCACGTACTCTTCGAGCCGAATCCCCCAGATCCCGACGGCCTTGGTCCTCCCGGTGGAACGAAACTGGAGCAAACCGTAGGAATGAATCAGGGGCGTCGCTTGCAGCACGATCGGCTCGGCGGGCTTGTTTCGGGCTCGGACTTCGCGTTGAAAGCGTTCGAATTCCTCGGGGTCGTTTTTCGCCAGAATCGATTCGAGCTTGGGGATGTCGTCGTCGGTGAGGCGGGATATCAGGTCGATGAACTCCTGATAGCCGGGAAAGCCGCGCATGTCGCCGTCCATGACCAGATCACCGAGCAGGCCGTGTGCTCGATCCCGAATGCTGTCCACGAATCCGCCCATCACGCTGATGACGATGATCATCATGGCGACGCACAAGGTGACGGCCCCGACCGAAAAGAAGGCAATCCGCTTGCGTTGAAGCAGCCGGGACGCGAGGAAGGCGACGTAGTATTTCGGCCAACCGATGAACGGAGCGATCCGCCAGGCGAGCCACCAAGTGAATACCACGAGTCCGACGAGGGCGAACCAGAGGCCGGCGTTCAGGACATACCATTCGAGTCGAACCCAGGCCAGATGGTTGAACCCCAACCACCAGGCCGGGCTGAGAATGCGAAATGCGGCCGACGGGTCGCTCCTGTCGAACCATAAGGAAGTCGTAATTGGCGACCATGTTGCCAATTTGTAGATGGCCCAGGTGCAGACACCTGTGCGGGCGATCATCCAAACGCTGCGAAGCGTGGTCGTCGGCACGAGCGCGAACGTGCCGGGCCATCGTATCAACACGATCCACGCGGCGAGGAGCGCGCCCAGGAGCAATGCGCTGTGGGCCAGTCCGTCACGGGAGATTTCCGCCGGGTGATAGAACCACTGCATGTCGGCCATCTTCTTGGCCAGGTATGGGTAGCGCGAGGCGAGCCAGCGGAAGGCCATTCTGTCTTCTTCGAGATCGGCGGCCAGTAGTTGCCAGTCGGGGTCGGCCGCCTCTTGATATCTCTTCAGTTCATCGATGACTTGCCGGCGACGGGCCTGCATGTCTTCGGGCATTTCACCGAGGAGCTTGTCGCGGGTGAGTTGATTGACGAAGGCGTCCTCTCCGCGGATCGGCTGACCGATGAAACTCAGTCCCGCGGCGGCGTTGAAGCAGGTGATGGTGATCCATGCCGCGGCCAGGGCCCACACCGTTCCCAACACACAAGCACCCTTGTTTTCGCTGAAGCCGGTTTGCCACCTCCCGAGACCGCATGCGGATTGCCATATCAATCGCCCGAGCCAGATGATCATGTGAACGGCGGTGGCCACGGGGGCGAGGAGGAGGACCGGCAGGGCAAAGAGCAACAATTGGGTTCTTGAAATGGAGATCGGTTTTTTCGTGAGGCGCGAGAGGGAGGCCTCGACCACGATGTAATATGCCGCGCCGAGCAGGTTTGTTGCGACGAGGAAGAGGGCGTAGGCCGGTAGCGAGACCGGAGCAAGGAGTGTGAATAGAATGGTTCTCGACCGCACGCGTTACCCTTTGTCGAGCGGGCGCTGTAGTGGAAACAGTATCACGTCGCGGATGCTGGGCGAGTTGGTGAGCAGCATCACCAGTCGATCGACGCCGATTCCGAGTCCGCCGGCCGGCGGCATGCCGTATTCGAGTGACGTGATGAAGTCCTCGTCCATCACACGCATGGTGGCATCCCCTTCACCGTCGAGTTGCGCACCCAGGGTTTGGCGCTGGATTACGGGATCATTGAGTTCAGTGTACGCATTTCCGAGTTCCATGCCCGCGGCGAAGGCTTCGAAGCGGAGGGCGCGGGACGGGTCATCGGGCTTGCGGCGCGTCAGGGGGCAGATGGCCGCGGGATATTCGGTGACGAAACAGGGCTGTATCAACCCGTCTTCTACGGTTTTTTCGAAGAGCTTGTTCGCCACGACTGCGACATCGGCGGCGGGGGCGTCGATTCCGAATTCGGCGGCCTTGGCCCGGATTCCGTCCGAATCGTCCAGGTCGACGCCGGCGTGTTCGACGAGAAGTTCGTTGTAGGTGCGGCGCGGCCAGGGCGGAGTGAAGTCGAGATCGTATTCGCGGAACTTCCTCTTCGGTTCGCCGTCCAACGCTTCGATGCACCGCGTTGCGATGCCTTCGACGATGGACATCATGTCGGTCAGGTCGCCGTATGCCTGGTAGCACTCCATCATGGTGAATTCGGGATTGTGTTGGGTGCTGATGCCTTCGTTTCGGAAGTTGCGATTGATCTCGAAGACCCGTTCCATGCCGCCGACCAGTAGCCGCTTGAGGTAGAGTTCGGGCGAGATGCGGAGGAACAGGTCCATGTCGAGGGTGTTGTGATGGGTGGTGAACGGCCGCGCGGCGGCTCCGCCGTAGATGGGCTGAAGCATGGGGGTTTCGACTTCGAGAAAACCGCGTTGGCGCATGTATGATCGGATGGAATCGACGATGGTGGACCGGGCGCGAAACGTCCGCATGACTTCGGGATTCGAAAAGAGATCGACGTAGCGCTGGCGGTATCGGGCGTCGACGTCCTTCAGGCCGTGCCATTTTTCGGGCGGGGGGCGAAGGCTCTTGCCGAGTATCGTGAGGGATTGGGCCCAAATCGTGATTTCGTTGGTCTTGGTACGTCCGAGGTGTCCGTCGACGCCCAGGATATCGCCGAGATCGAGGAGCTTGACGAGTTTCCAGTCCCTTTCGCTGACGCGGGCCTTCGAGACGCCGATTTGGATATCGGCGGAGGAGTCGCGAAGGGTCAGGAACGCCAGTTTTCCCATGATGCGTTGGAGTACGATGCGACCGGCGGCCCGGACAACGCTGGACTCGTCGGACTGACCGGGCTCGAAGCCGCGGCGTTCCGCCTCGTGACGGAGGTCGGAATTGGGTTGTACGCCGTCGAACCTCTGCCCGTAGGGGTCGTATCCCAGATCGATCAACAGGGGGAGTTTGCGGGCGCGATCCTGGAAGTATTGGTCTGTCATAGAGCGGCCGGAGTCCTGAAATCGGGGTTTTCGGTCCGGACGCAGCAGTGATTCCGGCACCAAAGTCTTGACGGGTGGCATGCTAGTCCGGTCCGTGGCGGTCATCAACCGGGCGTGGAGACGTAATTCACTTGTTCGCAGGCATTTGGAAATAGGCCAAACCGTTATCAATTCGGTAGCGGAGGGCATAAACTGGAAATAGGCACTCGGATCAGTCGGTTTAGGATAGTGGGCCAGATTGGAGGCCCAGGAAACAGGTAATGCCGAAGGACAAGGGTTCAGGGCAATTCGAAGCGGTGGTGTTGTGCCATTTGGACCTGGTGTATCGAATTGCGCGGACGCTGTCTCGGGACAGTCATGAGGCGGAGGATCTGGTGCAGGAGACGTTTCTTCGGGCACATTCGGCGTTCGATCGGTTCGATCTTCGAGAATACGGTGCGAAGCCATGGCTTCTGAAGATTCTTCACAATGTGTTCTTCACCCGGCGGGGTCAGTCCAAACGGGCACCGTCGCTCTTGGATGACGTAAGTTTCGACGACTTTGCGGCCGAAATAGAGAGGGAGGATCTGCCGGTTCTGGAGGCGGGTCAGGTGGATTGGGAGCATTTCGACGAGGAGTTGAAGCGGGCGGTGGAATCGCTGTCTCCGGAGTACCGTTCCGTCCTGATGCTGTGGTCGTTGGGCGACCTGAGCTACAAGGAAATCGCACAGGTGTTGGACTGTGCGTTGGGGACGGTGATGAGTCGGCTGTACCGGGCGAGGCAGCTATTGAGCACGGGGCTATCCGATTACGCGCGACAACGGGGCGTACGGGCGAGGCGTGGGTGAGTTGAGATCATGATCTGCAAGAATGTACGGAAGTATTTGTATGCGTTCGCGGACGGGCAGTTCGACGTCAAGGTCAACTGCGACGTGCTGGACCACCTGAAGATGTGCCCGGCATGTACGCGGGTCGTCGGCGAGCACCAAGCGCTTCGCAAGGCGCTGAGGCGGATCGGTGAATCCACGCCGGTTCCGAACGGCTTGGGCGCCAGTGTTCGGGCCAAGCTGGCCGTGGGGCGGCGTGTTTCGGCGAAGTCGAAATGGCGGGGTCTGGCGGCGGCGGGGGCGTTGGCGGCGGCGTGTGTCGGTTTCGCGGTTTATTCGGCCTGGGAGGTCTTCTTCCCGCCGGAGGCGCGTCCGGGCATTACGTTACAGGGCCACCGGGTTGCGGTGATGCGTGTCACCGATGTTCACAACACGTGCTGCCAGAAGGAAGGGGCGCACCAGTCGCCGGATCTTCCAAGCGACTTGAACGGGCTGCGCGAGGCCTATGCGAGCCAATATTCTCAGGAACTCAAGGCGCTCGTTCCGGACTTGAGCGAGCCCGGATTCGCGTTGGAATCCGCGAATTTCTGCGGCGTCCGTCGCGGCCGGCAGGGGGCGCACGTCATCTACAAAAACAGCGCGACTTTGAACCGTTTGTCCTTTTTCAGTGTTCCGCGCCTGCGATGCCTGGAGGGTTGTGGCGAGGGCGATTGGTATGAGCACAAAGTCGAGCAGGAAGACAAATCGTACCTCTATGTGCTGGCGTGGTGTGACGACGAGAAGACCACGCATATTTGCTGCAGTTCGATCGATTATGAACGGATGAAGGAATGGATGTCGGAGGCTCGCCTGGCGTTGAATCAGCCGGAGGCCCGGGCCAGGTTCGCGGCACTGTGGACGCGTGAATAGGCCGCGGCGGCGCTACGAACCATTATCGAATTCCCACCGCGCGTTCGTATTCGCCGAGATTTCGCCGGTAGTAACCCAGGC
>JAPULF010000534.1 GCA_027295245.1 Planctomycetota bacterium | reverse complement strand
GGCGCCCGCACGTGGTTTCCCGAGGAGACACCCCAACCGTCCGCTGTTACCCCCTATAGCGCCATTTGGACCCGGCGCGCTCAAATAAAATGGGGAATTCCCCAACCGCTCGCCAACCGGCCAGCGGCGTGGTTTGAACTGCGTGACTTGACGGGGCAACACGTTGTCCGCTGCCCGCTCACCCGACAAGATTGTTCGCTGCCTGACGCCCGACTGATGCATTCTATATACATAAGCGCCAAAACGACTCCGCGCGCTCATCCGAGTTTTCGGTGATTGCTTCGAAAGGTTCGGGTTTTCATGGTCCACCGGGCGGTGGGAATTGCGCAATTCGTGCTTTCGCAACGGGTTACCAGCGGGCGGGCTTGCGAATCCGGCGCGGACACGGATCCACTTGCCTTGATCGACTTTTTCGTCGAAAAGAAGGGTCCTGTTTGAAGGACTCCGAGCCAAGGTGAGATCAGGGCCATGATTGCCGCTATCCAGGATTTGCACGACTTCGTCGGCCAAACCGTGACACTTCAGGGTTGGCTTTACAACAAACGAGATTCCAGCAAGGTGGCGTTCCTGGTCGTTCGTGACGGGACCGGGCTTTGCCAGTGTGTGGTTTCCAAGACGCCGGAGACGGAGGGTCTTTTTCAGGATGCGCGGCGACTGAGCCAGGAAACGTCGCTTCGCGTGACCGGGGTGGTTCGGGCAGACGAGCGGCAAACGGGGGGGTATGAGCTGGCCGTTTCGGGGTTGGAAGTCGTCGGCCCGGCCGAAGACTATCCGATCACGCCGAAGGCCCACGGCATCGAATTCCTGATGAAGCACCGGCACCTGCACTTCCGGTCGCAGCGGCAATGGGCGATTTTGCGGGTTCGGCACACGCTGATCGACGCGATCCGCGGATTCTTCAACGGCCACGGCTACACGCTGATCGACACGCCGATCTTCGCGCCGGCGGCGGGTGAGGGGGCGCAGACCCTTTTCGAGGTGGATTACTTCGGGGACCCGGTGTACCTGGCACAAACCGGCCAACTCTACCTGGAATCCGCCTGCATGGCGTTCGGCAAGGTGTACTGCTTCGGCCCGACCTTCAGGGCGGAGAAGTCCAAGACGCGACGACACCTGACGGAGTTCTGGATGGTCGAGCCCGAGGTGGCGTTCGCCGATCTGGAGGCGATTGTGGATATCGCGGAGGACTTCATCTGTTCGATCGTCGGCCGCGTTTTGCGCGATCATGGGGACGACCTGGAATTCCTCGGTCGCGAGGCGGCGTCGCTGGAAGCCATGGTGAAGCCGTTTTACCGAATCACCTATTCGGAGGCGGCGGAGCTGTTGCACTCGAACAAGGCCCGAGACCTCCTGGAGTCGGATTTGGAAACCAAGCAGGCCCGGATTACGGAGCTGGGCGAGGCGATCACGGCCAAGGAGGCGGAGGGGTCCGGGAAGGGCGTCAAGCAATGGAAGAGGGACAAGCTGGCCGCGGAAGTAATCGGGCATCGCGAGGAATTGGAGGAAGTCGAGACGGAAGTCAGAAACATTCCTCGACATATCGAGCTGGCGGCCGGATTCGAATGGGGCCGGGATCTGGGCGGCAGCGACGAGACCATCATCAGTCGTCTGCATGACCGGCCGGTATTCGTGACGCACTATCCGCACGACGTGAAGTCGTTCTACATGAAGAAGAATGTCGACGACGGTCGTCTTTGCAACAACTTCGACATGCTGGCGCCGGAGGGTTACGGAGAGATCATCGGCGGCTCGCAGCGCGAGGACGACCCGGTCGCCCTGCTGAAGCGGATCGAGCATGAAAAGCTGGACCCGAACGACTATGCGTGGTACCTCGATCTGCGGCGCTACGGCACGGTGCCTCACAGCGGGTTCGGCCTGGGGGTCGAACGCACGTTGGCCTGGTTGTGCGGGCTCAAGCACATTCGCGAGACCATTCCCTTTCCGCGGATGCTCGGGAAGTTTTATCCATAGGCATTGTGCTCCCGCGAACACGAGGCATGCCTTCTTGGGAACGGCATGCCTCGCGATTGGGTTTCCGCCCGATATACGCGGCTCGCAGATCAACCGTCCGGCGGCGGGGGTGGCGGCAGGGCGCTGCGAATCTGTTGTATTGCCGCCATGCCGGAGCCGATGACCTGCATTCGATTTTCCCGGGCGGCCTGCTGCACCTGGTGGATCAGCATTCCTTCGGCGCAGTTTCGGATCAGGTGTTGCAGGCAATTCTGGCTGTGTTCCAGGATCGCCGCGGCGCACTGTCCGGTATGGGACCGAATCTGCTGGATGCAATTCTGTGCCAGGGCGACGGCCTGTTGGACGTGTCCGTTGGCCAGGAGTTCCTCGATTTGCGGAACGCAGTTCGACGCGATCTGCTGATTCTGTCCGGCGCAGCCGGTGGCTATTTGGTGAATCGCCGCGACACAGTTCTGGGCGACGCCCGCATCGACAGCGTGTTTCACGGCGCCGACGGCGCCTCGCCGGGCCTGCAGGATGTGATTCGTGGTCCGCTGACAGAGATGATTCAAGGCCTGTATGACCTCCATGGGGGCGTCGTTTTCCAATAGCTGCGCGAGGCAATTCTGACAATGATCACGATGGGCCGGCAGACATTGGCCGGTGTGTTGGTTGATCTGTTCGATACACGTTTGTGCCACTTGATGGGCCTGCTGGGGATTGCCGTTTTGGAAGAGCTGAGCAATCTGGTCGACGCATGCGGTTGTCATGGCAAAGGTTTGTTGGACGCATTGCTGAGTGAGTTGGACGATCGGCTGGAAGCACGGCGGCGGGGGCGGCGCCCCTTCGCTATCGGTGGGCACGTCGGAAACCAGGAACGACTCGGGATCGTCCAGTCCCTCCATGGTTGCCTCGAGGTCGGCCAGGCCGGCTCTGGCAAGCGTCCCTAGTTGGTCGGTGGATGATTCGGCGCCTGGTTCGGTGCTTGAGTCGATGCTTGGCAACACGGCGCCCGAGTTGTCGGCGAGCGAGGTGTCGCAGCCCGTCAACGAGGGTATGCCGAACAGGGCAAGCGCGAGTACGGCTCGGGTTATCGTCGATACATGGCCCTTGTGCCGATTCATAATGCTCTCCTTTCTTGTGGGAGTCGGAAACTTCTCCGCTTCGTTGGCGTTCGCTCGGCGCGCGGAAGGTGCGCGTCGGGTGGGTGCGTGCGGTTGTTCGGTGCTTTTGGATCCAACCTCTTTGTTCGTTCAGTCCGGTCGGCACTATACCGCCGTCGGGCACGCGTCGTTGGAAGCTCAGGTGTGCCTTTCATTATCGAGAACGACGGTTGATCGATGTTATTGCAGGGGCTCGAGAGTCGGGGCG
>JAPULF010000533.1 GCA_027295245.1 Planctomycetota bacterium | reverse complement strand
GCTGGATCGACCTGCACATGCACTCGACCGCGTCGGACGGGGTGTATCCTCCCGCGAAGCTGATGGAGATCGCCTGGGATCGGGGCCTTTCGGCGGCCGCGCTGACGGATCATGATACGGTTTCGGGTCTAGACGCGGCGTGCGAGCGGGCGCGAAAAGTCGGCCTGGAATTCGTCAACGGGATCGAACTCGCCGCCGCCCGAGACCGTGGGGCCCTGCACATCCTGGGCTATTTCATTAACCCGAAATGCCCGGCACTCCTTACCTTGCTCGACCGAATTGTCAGCCTTCGCAATCAGCGCAACCATGATGTCATCGCGCGGCTGGCGGACTTGGGCATCGACATCGATCACGAGCGGCTCAACATGAGGGCAGGCGCGGATGTAATCGGCAGACCGCACATCGCGGCGGAAATGGTGCGTTGCGGGATTTCGAATGACATGCGCCATGCGTTCAACCACTACCTCGGGCGCGGCAAACCGGCATTCATCGAACGACAAACGGTTTCTGCCGAAGAGGCAATCGCCGTAATCCGCGAGGCGGGGGGAGTCGCCAGTCTCGCCCATCCCTCGCAGTTGGGTTGCGAGACTCTTCTCGAACTGGAGACGGTTTGCCATCGACTCGTATCCGCCGGTTTGACCGCGATCGAAGTGAATCACCCCGACCACGGGCCTCGAGACATCGAGCGGTTCAGCGAAATCGCCGCACGGTTCGATCTGGCTCGTACCGGAGGATCGGACTTCCACCGCTTCGGACCGGCGGGAGGACACGGAATCGGGTTCGGCAAACGACGAACGCCGTTTTCGTGGTTGGACCTGCTGAACCAGCGGAGGGTGTGACGAGCCGGGCATGCTGGGGACTACAGCGGTTAACGATTGTTTGTGGTACCGCCATCCCGGTGGGGTTCCCACGGGCGAGACGCCTGTGCCACACACTCAACCGTCAAATGCGGTAGCCCAACTATCAGCGAGCATTTCGAAAGTCGTAGCACAACAAGCGCGGCCCCGTCCCGCCCGACCGATCGGGTCGGTTTTGCGAAATGTACAACAGGCCGCGGCAAATGACAGGCGGACACCACGTCTGGCGGGCGTCGAACAATCGGACCCGCTGAAGCTCGCGATATCCTTGCGGCGTCAAATCGGCCCACAACATATGGCCGAATTCACCGAGGAGCAGGAAATGACCATCCGCGTGAATCATGGCGCCGGCGCCTGTGCTGAATGTCGCCGCTTCTTTCTTGCCGTTGCGCAAGACATCCTCGGTCCATTCGGGAATATGTCGCCATTGTTTGTGTCCGGTCTTCCAATCGAGGCAAACCAATGCGACGTTATTCTGCATCCCACCGATGCCATATAGGAAACCGTCCTTGAGGATCGGCGTCGCGAAATGTGTCCCGAGGTCGTCTGATTTCCAAGCCACCGCCGATCCGCCGCCCGCCTTCAGATTCAAGGCCGCGCCGCCGGTTGCATAGCTGGTGGACAAGAAGACCTGATTGCCGGCAAACACCGGATTCGATGCGTTCACCGATTCGTACTTTCGGCCGCGAAACGGAAAGCGGGCGTCGATGGCTCCGTTTGCCGGGTCGATTGAAAGCAGCCCGCCGGTGGGTGGCCGAGCGTCGCCTCCCGCGAAGACGAGTACGCGGCGCTGTCCGTGTACGACCGCGGGGACCGGCGAGGCATAGCTCGCCAACCAACGGTCTCCGGCCTTCCAAACCACCTTGCCGTCAGCCTTGTCGAAGGCCACCACGCACGGGCCCCCGGTTGCGCCGACTTGGACAATCAGAAGATCGCCTTCCACGAGCGGGCTCGAGCCGACACCGAAGAAGTTCGCGGGAACGCCGAACGTGCCGGTTGTATCGTTCTTCCAAATCACCCGCCCGGTCGCCAAGTCCAGGCAGTGCAGTTTGCCCTCGGCGCCAAACGTGAAGACCCGCGTGCCATCGATCACCGGGCTGGCCCTTGGGCCGTTGCTGAATCCGTAACGATCACGGTAGGCGGTGGGATACTCGTATTTCCAGAATCGTCGCCCCGTTTCGGCGTGTACACAGTCGACCCGCTCACTGTTTCCGATGCGATGGAAGTAGACCAGGACTTGGCGCTGAATTGCGGGTGACGCATAGCCTTCACCCGCCTTCATTTCCCAAACCAGCGCGGGGCCGCCTGCCGGCCAGGACTTCAGCAGCTTCGTCTCGGGGCAGATTCCGTCGTGCGTCGGGCCAAGAAACGAGGTCCAGTCGTGCGTCACAACCCCGGAGGCGAGGGGCTTGGGCGGACGGTGGAACACCACCTCTGCATCGGCACCGGGCACCGCCGCCACCGCGTGGTGGCCGGCGACGATGGACGCGGTCGCAATCAGGAACGCCTGCACGGCCGCGCGCGGCCTGACTGGGTCTGGAGGGGGATTCATGGCATCGCGCACTCCTGTCGCTTTCGACTCGGGCTCGTGAGCCGAATCGTACCGGAACGGGCGAGAGTCGTCATCTCGCCCGAGCGCGCCGCGATTGTCGTTTACCGATCGATCAGAACGTGAACCGGTATTGCAGGTAGAGAAAGTCGGCGTCATCGCTGTCGCCGGTGGTGCGGATGAAGTTGTTGCCCCAGAAGTGCGAGTATCCGAACAACAAGGAAGAGTGAACGTCGACGTCGTACTGGATCGTCAGGTCCAGTTCGTTGCCGACGTCGTGGCCGGAAGTGCCGAATACGTTGCGTCGGTCCGGCGTGCCGCTGGCGTTGTACATCGCGTCCCGCTTCGAATAGTTGCAGAAAGTGTACCACCCAAGCCGGGCTGTTACATGTTCGAAAGGCGTCGCGGTCAAATTGATGTTGG
>JAPULF010000532.1 GCA_027295245.1 Planctomycetota bacterium | reverse complement strand
GCGATGGGTTCAATCGGCGCCACCGTACTGGCGATCGTCCAAGCGTAAACGCTCTTGCTGTTCTGGTAGGCGCTTTGCTCGAGTTTCAAGGCTTTGGCGCGAACTTCGGCCAATTCCGTCGCACCCAGAAGCTCGACCTTGACGAGTTCCAAGGTCTCCTTCGTTTTCTCTCCCGCGCCGGTCCAGCCGACCCGGACGTTGCCCACGCCCTTCGCGTAATACTTGAGCTGCAGCGCGTCCGGCTCGGCCTGGGACGACTCGCCGATCACCAGAACATCCTCATAACTGCCGGCGGCGACAGTGGTCTTCAGGCCCGTTCGGTAGACTATGCCGCGGTCCGTCCAATCAACGGCCGGGGCCCATCCCTGGGCGTAACTGGGGGTGCCCCGTCGCGGCTCGGCGCGCATCATGATTCCGGCTCTCGCACCTTCGAAACCGTCGATCCACGCCGGGGCCGCGACGATCTTTTCGTCGTCGTACTCTTCCGGGTACTCACCGAAGCGCCAGACGTTGCCGTCGTTGTCCTGCGCGTAGAAGGCGAGCTCGGCTTCTTCCAGCTCGCCATCGCTGTAGTCGAGATCGTAGGAAACCAACGTGCGAATACCATTGATGATCTTCGTCAGATCGGTGACATATATTTCGATGCGATGAGGGACCACCTCTCCGTCGTCCTCGACGGTGGTCCCCTCATAGACCATTCGCATCCCCGGCTTCATGGGCATCCATTTGTTGTCGATATTGGCCGAACGATCGAACATTTTCGGATCATAGATCTCGAATTTCTTTGGTTCTTCCGCCGGGTTGCCTTCCCTCTCCAGCGCATTGGCATATCCGCCAACACTCATTGCGAGGCAGATGAAGGCTGCCGTTATTCTGGCTGTCGAATTCATTGACTGCTCCTGGAATCGACGGGTTGACATTCCGTTTCTCGTTACGCCTGACGAGATGGCGCCCGGGTCGCATTGGTGACAGAGTTGACCGAGTGCAATATAGCACTCCGCCATGGCTTGATCATCACCCGAATGGATGAAACGTCGATGGATGAATTCTACTCTGTGTATCCCAGTGTATAGGATCTATATTAAAATACTTTATTAATTCATTATTAACCAAATCTTAACAAACGTTCAATGATCTCCCAACCCGGACGGCACGCGACCGGGCCGCCCCAAGGACCGCCTACCTGTTCGGCGCCGTCTGTCGGGCGGAGCGGGACCGATCACTTGACTTTCCGGGCGTACATCTCCTCCTCGATCTTCGCCTCGACGGGATCGAAAACCTCTTCTTGCAAATTGTAGTTTTTCGCCGCGACCCTGCGCTCGTAGTCCTGGAGTTTCTCGAGCGCGGATAACTGCTCGGGCGTCATCTGCTCGACGAGGATTGTCCCGCCGCGCGTCAGGACGGCCAGTCGATCCCGAAAGTCGGGCTCGACCTGATCGGGGTGATCGTAGTCGAAACCGGCCTTGCGCATCTCGCGGCGATAATACCTGAGAGCGGCTTTCATCCGCCGGTCCTTGTTGATCAGGGCATCCTTCGGATTGTAGTAGCTCGCGTTCAATTGCTCCGGCTTGAACACCTGTTCGATAGCATTGCGGGTGCAACCGCCGGTTCGCGAAAAGTTCTCCGTCTCGAGCGCGACGGCGAATGTCGCGCCGATATTCTCGCCGAACAGCGCGTGGTTGTAGGCAACCCGATCGGTGGGCAGCAGGCTGTGAAAGATCCGAACGTTCCGTTCACCCAGCCCCACCTTGCCCGGACTGTATCCCTCGGCAAGCTGTGGCGGCTTCCCGGTGTACATCGTCGAAACGCCGAATCCGTACCTGCCGATGAACTCTTCCTCGCTGACCCCGGGCAGATTCTTATCGGAGCTCATCCCTTTGCGCACCGTCATGTAGTCGACCGCGATGTACTGGAACCCCTGTGCGCGCATGCATCTGGAGATCCGCGCTTCCACCTTTTCGATCGACGTAACGAGTTGGCGCGGGGTCAGCCCGAACTCCTCGGTGCCCACACCCGCCGGGGCTTGGGCGCCGGCGCCGCCGGCAATGACGACCATCGTCACGACTGTCGCCAGGGGCAGAATAAAGCTCTTCATCGCAGGACTTCTCCCTGGTCGAACAAGAGGGCGGGCGGTGCAAGGCCAGGCCTCGAGAGCCTGGGCCATACCCCGCCCGCTCCTTCATCGAAGGAACCAACCGCCGCCTATCGGTCGGTTCCCACCACTTCACCCGTTTCGATATCGACGAAGACGTCCACTTCCGCTCCGCTACCCTTTTCGAGGATCTCGATAACGTAGACGTTCATGCGGCGTTTTCTTTCGATCGACACCGAGGTCGCCTTGCCGGGCATCACAGCCAACGCGATCTTGGTCGCCTCGGCGCCCGTGATCTTGGCAACCGGCTCAGGGAACTGCGGCTTGTGCGCGGCGAGAAGGAACTTGCCGAAGCTCGACGTGTCCGTGCCGGGCAAGATGTCCGATGCAACCAGCTTGCCGTCCGACTTGTCGAAGGCGAGGCCGACGCCGGGGCACCAAATCTTGTCGGTGATATCGGATAAGTCGGTGATATTCTGCTCGCGCACCCGCACGCAGTTCTTGAACGTGCCGGCCGGTGTCTTGATGGTGATTCCGACCTCCTGGTTCTCCGACCCGCCGAGCGACTCGCTTTCGCTTCCGTCGTAGATATACCTTGCGCCCAGGTTG
>JAPULF010000531.1 GCA_027295245.1 Planctomycetota bacterium | reverse complement strand
GTCCTTTCTTGATTGTGTGAGACCCGGCGAACGACACTGTACGCGCTCTCCGCCCTACGAGGGTCCTGACTCCAATTCGTCGATCGATCCGGGCCAGTCGTTCTTCAACAGTCTCGAGAGCGAACGATCCGCCAGTATTCGTCCGCCGGTTTGGCATCGGGCACAGTAATTGGTTTCATTCTCGGCATACTGAATCCGCTGAACCGGGCTTTTGCATTCGGGGCACGGTTTGCCAAACCGGCCGTGGACGGCGAAGTCGGGACGAAACGCCGTAATGTCGCCGGGTCCGGGGAATCTCTTGCGGAATCGCGCCTCCAATACCCCGATCCAGTGCTGCAATGTTCGCCGGACGGCGTCATACAGACGCGAGATTTCGGCTTCCGACAGGTGTTTCGTCAGTTGAACCGGAGATATTCGGGCGGCATGGAGGATCTCATCGGAGTACGCGTTGCCGATTCCGCTGAAGAGGCGCGGGTCGGTGAGGGCCCGTTTCAGTGTGTGGTTCTCCCGCGTCAAGGCCGCTCGAAACGCCTGGAGGTCGGCATCGAACACCTCCAACCCTCCGGGGTCGTGGGCGGCCAAGGCTTTCGCGCCGCGGACTACGTGCAAGGACGCTCGTTTTCTCGAGCCGGCTTCCGTGACGGCCAAGACACCGGTCGGAAACTCGAACGCGGCCAGGCCGATCTTTCTCGGCGGCGCGGCTCCGGGGCGGAGCCATCGAAAGCGACCGGCGATCATCAAATGAAAAATCAGGTGGATGTCTCCGAATGACAGTACGACCCGCTTGCCCAGTCGGTGAATTCCCGACACCGAACGGCCCACGGCGGCATCCAGCGGAGGATCGACCGAACGAACCAGGAATGGACTCAGCACGCGGGCGCCGGTCAATTGCTGTCCGACGAGGAGGTCGGCCAGGCGATGCACGTACAGCAAGATATCCGGCAATTCCGGCATGGCCCTCGAGTGCTCGTAAGGCGCGGGAAAGCGATCCACGATGCGGCCGCGGCTTTATGGGCCGCCGCACTGTTGACGGGGACCGCCCGATCCACGAACGACGTGACGGGGCTCACTCCTCGGCCGCCAGTTTTACGACCACAGCGTCACCTTGTGCGGTACATCGGCCGGCAGCGGTTCGCTGCTGCCGAAGGTTGATCAGGGCGTTGGCCCCGCGTCGCCCGGCCGCCGCTTTCAGGGCGGCGACGGCGTCATCCGGCGTGCGACAACCGTCGATAAACACGGCTTCGATCTGCTGCACGATTCGATAGCCGGCCACGGCCTCCGTCGAACTGGTCGCAATGATCTTGCGCGAAGCCTCCATGTCGGCCTGGACCGCCGCCTGATTCGGTTCACCGTATTTGGCCAGTTTGGGATTGAGGCGGACCGGCCTGCGGCGGCGCATGGACCGCCGGACTCGACGGACGACGACCAGGACCGCCAGCGCAGCCACACCGATCAGAATGCGATCGGTGGTCAACCAGTCGGGAAAAGACAGCGCCGCGTTCATGAGCGGAATTCTACAAGAACAACGCGGGGTTCGGGCGCTGACGCGACCCGGGCTCGTTGGTCTTACGCCTGCGTGAACCCCGCGTGCAGAGTGTTGAGGGCTCCCCGTAATTCGGGTCAACACCACTGTATTTCAAGGGAAACGCAAGTCTCGTGCCGCGGACGCCGCGATGTTGTGGGCATTCGTAAAATGCATGCGCACAAGAGGTTACGAGGGACAGAATGTACGGGGCACGCCAGAATCGGACCGGCGAGGCCGGAACTTGGGCGATATTCCCCAATCAGCGTTTGCCCATTCGGGAGCGCCAAGGTGTGATATTCACCAATTCAGAGGCAGACCTATCTCCGGGCGAAGACCATTCGTATCAGATCGGGAGTCAGGTCGGTCAAGCGTGAAATCACCCGATCGGACTTTCTGAGCGAATCGGACGGGTGCGAACCGGCGAATCCGATTGAACGCATTCCCGCACGGACGGCTGCCTCGATGCCCGCCGGGGCATCCTCGATCACAATGCAGTCGGAGGCGGCGAGCTGCATGCGTTCGGCCGCCAATTGGAAGACCTGTGGATCGGGTTTGCCGCGAACGACATCGCGGCCGGTGACCATGGCCGCCAGTAACGATGTCAGTCCGATCTCATCGCAGACCAATTGCACATTCTCGGGCGGTCCGGACGACCCCACCGCCACGACGAAACCGGCCAGATGGCAGGCGCGGACGCATTCCAACGCGCCCGGCATCGCGGGCACCCTCCCGCGAATGCTCTGCCGGTAGAGAGATTCCTTTCGATCATCCAGCCTGCGAACTTCGACGGCGTCTCTCGCTCCGAACAACTGCGAAATGATGTCGCGGCTGGTGCGTCCGAACGTGCCGGCGAACTGTTCCTCGCTCAATTGGGCGCCCAATTCGACCGCCAGGGCGCGCCAACTCTCGAAGTGGGCCGCGTAGCTGTCGACGAGTACGCCGTCGACGTCGAAGATCACCCCGATCTTTCGTGGATTCTCCGGCACGATCACCCCAGGGCAGCTTTCGAACCCCCGGCGCAAGAAAAAGGCGTCGCACCTCGGCGACACCTTTGATTTCTATCCTACTATCCGGCCTATGCCGCTTGCTGGATCTTGCCGCGGGCCAACTCGACCAGCATATCGAAGGCCTCCGGATCGGCAATCGCGATCTCGCTCAACATCTTTCGATTCAGATCGACGGTCGCCAGCCTCAGCCCCGACATGAATCGGCTGTAGGGGATGGCCCGTGCCCTGCACGCGCCGGTAATGCGCGTGATCCAGAGCCGGCGGAAGGTGCCCTTTCGGGCCCGTCGGTCTCGATAGGCGTAGGCCCCGGCCCGCAATACCGTGTCTCGGGCGGGGCGCAAGAGCTTGCTGCGACCGCCGTAGTATCCCTTGGCGGCCTTGAGCACACGCTTGACCCGCTTGTGATGGGCGACGGCTCCCTTTGTTCGTGGCATGCTGCAATCTCCCGGTGCGAATTCGCTAGGTCTTCAGCGCCCTGCGAACCTTCGCAGCCATCGTCTTGGCCATGACGTTGCGCTTTCGCAGCCGTTGCCGGCGCGAGGCGCTCTTTCCGCTCATCAAGTGCCCGGCACCGCTCAAATTGTAATGGACTTTTCCGGTGGCGGAGACTTTGACGCGCTTCGCCAACCCCTTATGTCGCTTCATCTTCGGCATAGACTCTCTCCCGTGCAGCGTTTCGGCACCGAGCCCCGCAGTGTACATCGGTCGTCCACTGCTGGCAAGGCCGAAATGGGGTCGGCCGGGCCGGGATTGGGGATGCGCCACCGCCTCGGATCGAGCACACCGGATCTTGGGCTCCGGGCTTCGCAGCTCGGAAACGGCTCCGTAGCGTGCTCCAAGACGTTCACCGCCGCGAATGCATCACGCTCTTCGAACCGTCTATCCAGAGGCGGCTTGGCCCTGCGACATGCCCGTGGTGCCGGCCACCGGGGTCGCTGGAGCCGCTGGGGTCGCTGGAGCCGCTGGAGCCGCTGGGGTCGTTGGAGTCACCGGGGCCGCTGGAGTCACCGGGTCCGCTGGAGTCTCGGTCTTCGGCTTGGCACTCGGATCAGCCGCCTTGCCGCCGGCTTGCGGTTTTTTCTTGTGCGTGACCGGTTTGAGCGGAACCATGACCATGGTCATTCTTTGACCCAACATGGTTGCGGGCCGCTCGATCTTCGCGACATCTTCCAGTGTCTTGGAAATATCTTCGAACGCCGCCAACCCGATTTCGCGGTGAAACCGTTCGCGACCACGGAAGCGCATCGTGAATTGCACGCGGTGGCCCTCTTCCAGAAACGACCGGGCCCGCTTCAACTTGATTCCCTTGTCGTGCGGGTCGGTCTTGGGCCGCATGCGGACTTCCTTGATCTTGTTTTCGTGGCCCTTCTGTTTGCTTCGTTTGGACTGCAGGTATTTGTGTTTCCCGTAGTCCATGATCTTGCAAACGGGGGGGCGCTCGGTGGGAGAGACCTCGACAAGATCGAGGTCGGCGTCGCGAGCCATTCCCAGCGCTTGGTCCGTCGGCATCACGCCGTGCTGATGTGCATTCTGGTCGATGAGTCGAATCGGCGAAATCCGAATCTGTTCGTTACATCTGAGGTTTTTGATAGGCGATCACTCTCCTTTCCAAGGACCCTAGATAACAGCCGACCACCGCTAAACGGGGGTCAACTCCGCCCGACCGCCGGGCTGGTTTTCAAGGACCAGCATTTGGATGAACTCATCCAAAGGCATGTCGTCCACTTGACGACCTTCTCGATCATGGACGTTGATGGTACCGGCGGCTGCCTCCTGAGCACCGACAACGGCAATGAACGGTATCTTCATTTGACGGGCCCGATGTTTCTTCGGGCCGATTTTCTCCGCGGAATCGTCGAGCTCGACGCGAAGCCCGCGTTTTTTCAGCGCCGCGGCAACGTCCGCGGCATAGGCCGCGCTCTTTTCGCTGATCGAGGCCACCAACACCTGTACCGGCGCCAGCCAGGTCGGGAACGCGCCCGCGAAATGCTCGATGAGAATGGCTACGAACCGCTCCATGCTACCGAACGGCGCCCGGTGGATCATCACCGGCCGGTGGGGTCTGTTGTCGCGCCCGATGTACTCAAGCCCGAATCGCTCCGGCAGGTTGTAGTCTACTTGAACGGTTCCGAGTTGCCACTCTCTTCCGATGCAATCCTTCACGATGAAGTCGATCTTGGGGCCGTAAAAGGCGGCCTCACCGATTTCTTCGGTCGCATTCATTCCGCTGGCGGCGGCGGCGGCCCGGATCGCGGCTTCACTCTGAGCCCAGCCCTCGGGATTGTCGATGAATTTCGAATCGTTCGGATCGTGCAGCCCGACTCGGACGCGATAATCGGTCATGCCGAGCATTTCCAGCACGTATCGCGTCAACTCCAGACAGCCGGCCAACTCTTCCTGCAACTGCTCCGGTGCGCAAAACAGATGGGCATCGTCCTGCGTGAAGCCCCGTACACGCGTCATGCCCGACAATTCGCCCGATTGTTCGAAACGGTAGACCGTTCCGAATTCCGCAAGCCTTACCGGCAAGTCGCGATAGCTCCTCGGCTCGCTTGCAAAAATTCGAATGTGATGCGGACAGTTCATGGGCTTCAAGAGATACCCGTCCGTTTCTTGCAGGCACTCGTTGATGATCTGGATATTTTGGGCGGTGCGGCCTGCAATCGGCTGTAGTTTGCGGGATTCCGACCGGTCCGCGTCACCGCCCGAGATCCGCTCGAAGAGTGTTTGGTTGGCCCGTTTGAGATCGTCGAGCGATCGGTAGACGGCCGGCGTGAACGGCTCGTCCGGGTTGCTCTTGTCGCCCTCAATCACCGCGACGTACAACTCATTCAAGATGCGGGCCGTTTCCGACTCGTACATGGGCGGGAAGTTTCCTTCCTGGTAGTACGGAAAATGCCCGCTCGTGCGATACAGCGCCAATCGGCCCAAGTGCGGCGTGAAAACGGGCTGATACCCGTATTCACGAAGCTTGTCCCGCAAATGCTCTTCCAGCAACAGGCGGACGATCGCTCCCTTCGGCTTCCAGAGAATGAGGCCGCTGCCCACCATGGGATCGATGGTGAACAGGCCCAATTCCTGCCCGAGTCGGCGATGGTCCCGGGCCTTGGCGGCCTCGAGCCGCTCCAGGTATTCCTTGAGATCCCTCTTGGAGTGAAACGCGGTCCCGTTGACCCGTTGAAGCTGTTTCTTGGTGGCGTCTCCGTGCAGAAAGGCGCCCGAGACGCTCAGCAGTTTGAACGCACCAATGTTGCCGGTCTTGGGAACGTGCGTTCCCATGCAGAGGTCTTCCCAGTACTTGCCCGGCTCCGGACCGGTTACATAGAAACTGAGCCGGTCTCCCTTGGCACGTTCGGCGTTCTGGACCTTGTAGGGATTTCCCTCGGCGCGGACCTTGGCGAGCCCCTCTTCGCGGCTCATTTCGTATCGCGTGAACGGACGGTCCTCCGCGACGATCCGCCGCATCTCGCTTTCGATCTTTGGAAAGTCCTCAGGCGTGAGACGGTAGTCCAAATCGATGTCGTAATAGAAACCGTCCGCCACGGGTGGTCCGTACACGAGCTTGGTCTCGGGCCAAAGCCTGCAGATGGCCTCCGCCATGACGTGTGCGGTGCTGTGCCGCGCGAGGGTCAGCGACTCCGGATGCTTGGCGGTTAGAATCGAAAGCGTGCAGTCACCCTTCAGGGGCGTCGCCAAGTCCAAGGTCACGTCGCTGCCGTTGAACCTTGCCTTGGCTCCCAGCGCCGCTTTCGCGAGCCCGGGGCCTATCCGGGCCGCGGTTTCCGCGGCACAGGCGCCATCATTCATTTCCAGAACCGTACCGTCGGGTAGAGTGACTCGAATCATGAAGTGACCGGTCCGGCCCGTAGAATCGTCGGCCATCGTTCGTTGAGCTTTGCCGATCCGGTCAAACGGGTACCGCAGTGGTCTATCGACGCACGCCATGTGAGCGCGAACCGATTTCGTCTGCCGGACAGAAGGGAAATAGAAACCGCCGCCGGAAGCGCAAAACGACCGCCACGTTGCGGTTCAGTGCTAGGCAACGTGCAGCGAGTCATGGTGTTGGATTTGATGCGATCAAACGCGATAGTCTCTTCGCCGACGGAATTCACTACCAGCCCCCGATTCCGCCATCATATCTGCAATACTATAGGACCCGGCCGGCCATTCGGTCAAGAGGCGAACGGCAAGATTGCCATCGACCGGCGGACACTCATGGCCCGATGGGCAAGTCACCCTGAATACCGAACCTCTTCTGCGTATCGGGATAGAGATTGCTATCCGCCGCATACGTTGAACCCTGAGGGAGCCACATTTGTGGATTGGAGGCGTCCAGGTCACCCATGGTCTCGGCGTGCCCGTCGAAAAACACCAAGTTGAGCTTGAACGCGTTTCCACAAGCGCCTTCCGCCGGAGGCGACGTAGAGTGCCGAAACGCGTACGTACGGGCGTCCACGCCGGAAGTACAACCGTTGCCACAGGCTCGACAGCGATTCCACGACCTGGTCCAGTCCGAGTATGGTCCGACATCGGAAAACGACCCCCCCCCGCTCCCTCCAACGGACCCATCATAGTCAGGTGCAATGGTGTTGGTGGAATATCTGGCCCCATCGGCGGCAAAAACCTTGGTGGCCGCGTTGCCAATACGGCCGACATTGGGTTTCCAGTCCAAAGGCAATTTTTGTTCGTGAATATTGGGGTAATACCCGAGGCCCACCGAATCGCCGGCAATGGGTTCGACTTGAAAGAGCATGTACCGAACGGTGTTGTAGCTCACCATCCGTTGGGGACCGTAATTCGGGCCGCCAAAATGGATCGCCAAAGTGTCATTTGAAGGGCACACGAAAGGCTTGTTTTCCCTCAATCCCTTCCATCGATCCCTGAGGTAGTCCGTGTCTCCGAGACTCGGCTCCGGCATGTTCTGCATGTTCCACATCTTGGCAAGCGGTCCGAGGAAGTCCCAACGCTGCACGGCGGGCCCCCATGCGGAATTCGCGTTACGCAGATATGCTCCGGAGCCGGCGGGCGCCCCGACGATCCAACCGTCGCTGTCATTGTCGTACTCGGCCACGCCCGCGCCGATCGACTTGAGTTGGGCCAGGCAGGTCAGCCGTTGCCCCATCCTCCGCGCAGCCGCAAGCGAGGGCAAGAGGATCGAGATCAACAGTGCAATGATCGCAATGACGACCAGCAACTCGATCAGCGTGAAAGCAACTCTTGATTCCCGGTTCTTCCATGTTTGATTCATCGGCATTGATTACTCCCCTTCGTCTTCATAGACATCAGGTTTCCGATTCGCCTTTTCGATTTCCTGGGGTGTAGGCTTCGCGAAATGGCCCCACACCTCATGTCCACAATCCGGACAATAGGTCTTGCCTTCCAGCTCCATTCGAGACTTAAGAATGACGTACGTCGGTTCATTCTTCGATGTCCACCGATCGGCGGAGTCTTTCGCCCAATAACAAGCTTCCGGCATGTATGCCGCCCGTTGCCCGCAGTGTTCGCACTCCAACGGTTGAATCTGTCCCATTTCGATCGTGTGCCGAAAAGTCTGGTCGCAGTCGGAACAAAGGAACATCCTTTGACTCGCCGCCGCTTCGGCAGGCGTCTCGCCGGACAATTGGACCCACGCCCAGACCCCAGCCACCAACAGAACGGCGACAGACCCACCCAGCTTGATCCGCTGGCGACGAACGTCCTTCTTATCCGCAGCACTCGTGGTCCGCTTTTTCATTATACCTCAGTGGAGGCCGATCTCCTCACGGAATCATACGACCCTAACATTATAGGTAAATCGATCGATACACCGCCAGTCCAAATCTCGTGGGGAGGGCGACGAACTCGGGGGCACGTTCGCGGACCTCCGCTCACAATGCACACATTATCACTACAAACGGTCGTATTGCACGTGAAAATTCCGCGAGATTCGCGTTGCCGGGCCACAGTCCGTGTTTCTCCAGTGGCAATTCCGAATCGTCCGAACGAGGATAATCGGTTCGGGACGATCGCCTGAGCCTACCAGAACCGCCAATCGCCGCTGTACACCACGTACGCGTAGAGTGCCAAGTTGGTGATGCCGTGCGTAACGATGAGGCACAGAAT
>JAPULF010000530.1 GCA_027295245.1 Planctomycetota bacterium | reverse complement strand
GGATCATTTCATACTGGCAATCGTTGGGTGCGGAGTGTTTCTCGTTTGGCGTTTCATCGAGCGGTCGCTCGACAAATGGGAGGCCGCCGAGTAACCCCGATCGGGCTCTCCGTCGCCTGTCGCTTCACGCCCTATCACGTCCGAGACTCGCCGCCGGGCACATGCGGTCCGAGCGGGCTTGCGAGACACGCGCGTCGCCCGCGGTTAGAATATCCGGACGACATTTCCCAACATAGGGAACGGACCGGGTCCGTACGGAGCACACCGCTCTCGAGACGAGGAGTGCCACACATGCTTTCCGAAATCGATTGGAACGCGCAGTCCATCGCCATTGTCAGTGGCTGTGCCATTCCCGTCGTAGCCATCGTCTCGAGCACCTGGTACAAGCTCGAACGGGCGAAAACGGATAACAAGCTCAAGCAACAGATGGTCGAACGTGGGATGTCGGCGGACGAAATCGAGCGGGTCGTGTCCGCGGCGTCTTCAACAAAAGAGGACGATTGACGCGCCCGGTACGTTCACCGGTTGATGATGGCGACCTCCGCACCTGGAATCTGACCGGGATCGGCTCGATCGGTAGCTCGTGAAGCACACATAACGTACTGTCGGTAAACATGTTACGGATAAGGCGGCGCTATTTGAGGGGACGGTTGCCGATAACCCAGTCCACAGAATTCCACGCGACCGACCGAAATAATGTACCTGCAGGACGCAATATCCGAGCGAAGCAGACACTGAAAACCACGTTGGTTTGACGCAGGAGACACACGCGATGGACAGGTATCCACCGACAATCACCCAGAAGAAGCGGGGTTTCTTTTCGACCGTCGCGTGGGGCATCAGCGCCACGGTCGTGACGCTTATCATCAGCACTTCGAGCATCATCCTCTACGGCATGAACATCGCCGACCGCAAGACCGGCAGCCTGTATGAGCTGATCGAATTCGGCGTCGACAGCCTGCCGCAGCTCGCGGAAGCCCTGCCGCCGTTCCTGTCCGACGCGATCAACGACGAACGCCGGCCGGAGTATGCCGAAGAACTCAACATCACCGCGCGCCTCGCCAAGTCCGCGAACGGGCGCCTCCGTCCGGTGGTCGAGGTGGAGAACGACGGGGACGAAGTCGTCTCGCTCATGTCCATGCGTATCGTGCTGCTCGACGAAGACGGCAATCCCCTTTCCGAAGTGAACGAATGGGTCGCAACCCCTTTTGCCGCCGACGACTGTGACTGGCGCGGGCCGCTCCTGCCGGGCGAGACAAGACGGTTCCCGGCGCGCATGCAATACGGGTTCCGTCGGGACAGGCAGGACGCCGCCGTGGACGTTGCCTATGAAATCACCGAGATTCGTACGTGGCGCGGCCCTTCGTCCGGGTCCACAGGCGAAACCGGCGGCTCGGCTGCGTCAGGCGATTCACCCGCGCTCACAACCATGTAACCCTGGCGGCGAAGCAGTCGATCACTCGCATTTCGAATGCCTGTAATCGAGTCCGCCTTTTCCGAGCCTCCCGGTCCTGCATTCCCCCCCGATACGCCAACCGGGGCCGCATCCAGCGCTGCGAAGCGGCGTGTATTCCACGCACGAATCCGCACCTGGGTGTTCGTATCCGGCGTCGAAATCCGCCCATCCACATGGTACAATGGGATGACGTTCGGACCGGATTTCGAAAATGCACGACCGATCGATCGCGCACGTCCTGGACTACGCCACGCTGTGCCACCGCCGCGCCGTTGAGCACCCCGTCGATAAGCAGGTAATCGGGGTTGTTCTGGCGATTTACGCGCTCCTCGTCTTCGTACCCATATGCCTCGGAACGTTGATCATCGGAGCCCTTCTGCTGCTCGGTCCGTGATGTGATTGTTCCCCGCCTGCGTCGCGCATCCCTTGTCAATTCGCCCGCTGGGCCCGCCCTTCTACGACCGACCGGCTGGCAATCCGAGTCCCCAGAGAGTAAAAGTGCGTCATTCCACGGTCCAATTGAGACTTTGAGGAGGCGTGGTGAAAGACGGACTGGTCCCAGGGGCGCAGGCGGAGGTGAGTTTCGAGGTGACGGACGCTATGTGTCCGATCTTCGATGCGGTCGTTGTTCATCCGGTGTGCGCGACCTGGACCCTCGTGCAGTATATGGAGGTCGCCGGTCGGAAAGTGCTGATCGAACACCTCGAATCGGATGAAGAAGGCGTCGGCAGCCGCGTGATCTGCGACCACCTCGGCACGGCCAAGATCGGTCGCACCGTCCGCGTTGTTGCGACGGTTGCGGACGTGACCGGCCACGAGTTGGTTTGTGACTTGGCGGCCTTCGTCGGAGAAAGGAAAATCGCTCGGGGCCAGACCGTCCAGCGGATACTCCCACGACCCGCCCTGGAGCGCATATTCAAGAGAGGATGAAACTACATGGTTAAGCTCGTAGCAGTCTATCGTAAGCCGGATGATCCGGCGGCCTTCGACAAGCACTATTTCGAAACCCACCTGCCGCTCGCCAAGAAGATGCCGGGCCTGGTGAAGTGTGAAATCGAACGTCCCAAGTCCTCGCCGATTCCGAACACCGAGGTCCCACACCTCGCGGCCCATCTGTACTTCGAGGACATGAACGCCCTGAACGCCGCCATGTCGTCCGGCGAGGGCAAGGCCGCCGCGAAGGACCTGATGGGCTTTGCGGGCAAGTACGTGCGGATGTTCTTTTCGGAGATCGTGGAGGCGTAGTTTGGCCGCCCGTCGGGTCGCGGTAATCCGGCGGTTGCTCAGCATTGCTCTCTTTGAGGGTCGGGCAGGATGAAGTACAAGACCGCATTCCGGTTGGCGATTCGTCTAATCGGCGTTTTGTTGTTTTTCATGCAGGTTCCGGGATTGATAAGCGCGACCGCAAATGTAGCCGGCTTCATCGTGTTTCCCGAGCCTGCGACTGGAGGCCTCTGGGTACGTGATCCGTGGTCGCTAAGGATGTACTTGCCGCAACTTCTGGGCCACGTCGTTGGTTTGCTCGGCGGCCTGTATCTGTTCTTTCGTGGATCTTGGATTGTGGATCGCGCGATTCCATCCAATCGGCCCTACTGCGCCGAATGCGGTTATGAACTGTCCGGCCTTGCCGAACAAAGCGTCTGCCCGGAATGCGGCATGCGCAGCTCGTGATCGCGCGACTGGACTGTGATTCGCATGCGGCGAATGGAGGAATCTTTCATGGACTACTCCGGCAAAACGGCCGAGTCGTTTGGCTTCAAAAAAATCCGCTACGACAAACGCGACCTGAAGGCAACCGTCACGTTCAACCGGCCCGAGGTGCTCAACGCCGTCGACGGCGACACGCTGGTCGAACTCAACGCCGCCTTCCAGGACGCATCCTGGGACGACGAGGTCCGCGTGCTCATCCTGACCGGGGCCGGCGATCGGGCGTTCTGCACCGGGGCCGACGTCAAGGAGCAGGCCGCGGAGTTCGTCGGCAAGCCCAACAAGTACTGGAAGTGGATGGGGCTGTTCATCGAGTGCCACGAGCGGCTGCGAAACATCGGCAAGCCGACCATCGCCCGGCTCAACGGCATGGTGGTCGGCGGGGGCAACGAATTCAACATGTCGTGCGACCTCGCCGTGGCCGCGGACGACATCATTATCAAGCAGGTCGGGGCCGCACGGGGCTCCGTTGCCGCCGCCGGGGCCACCCAGTTCCTGCCCCTGATCGTCGGCGACCGCCGAGCCCGCGAGATCCTGTTTCTCTGCGAAGACATCCCCGCCGCCAAGGCCCTCGAGTGGGGCCTGGTCAACGAGGTTGTCCCCCGCGCCGAACTCGACGCCGCGGTCGACCGCATGGCCGTCAAGCTGATCAACAAGCTGCCGGTGTGCCTGCGGTATGCCAAGCAGCAGCTCAATTTCTGGCGGGATTTCTCGTGGCACCAGACCATCGGCCATGCCCGCGACTGGCTGTCGATCAACAATCTCTCGCCGGAGGTCGCCGAGGGGATGCGGGCATTCGTGGAGAA
>JAPULF010000053.1 GCA_027295245.1 Planctomycetota bacterium | reverse complement strand
GGCCTGCAAGTCCTCTTGTTCCCGGATCAGTCGAAGGCAACCGTAACGGTCAGTGTGACTTATCGGGTCGGATCGAGACACGAGGGTCGCGGCGAAACGGGGATGGCGCACCTGCTGGAGCACATGGTGTTCAAGGGAACGCCCACCTACAAGAACATCTGGGGGGCGTTGGAGGAACACGGGGCGAGCTTCAACGGCACAACGTGGGTCGATCGAACGAACTACTTTGAAACTCTTCCCGAAAGCGACGCCAACCTCGATTTTGCGCTTCACATGGAAGCCGATCGCATGGTCAATAGCATCATCAGTGTCGAAGAACTCGCCAAGGAAATGACCGTTGTACGCAATGAGTTCGAGATGGGAGAGAACAATCCGGTCGGCGTCTTATCCGAACGAATGCTGTCGGCCGCATATCTCTGGCACAACTACGGAAAATCGACCATCGGGAACCGAAGCGACATCGAGCGCGTCCCCGTCGAGTACCTGCGAAGATTCTACAAGAAGTACTATCAGCCGGACAACGCCACACTGGTCGTGGCCGGAAAACTCGACTCGGACAAGACGCTCGGCTTAATCAACAAGTATTTCGGCGCGATCCCGCGGCCGAAGCGCGTCCTGGAAAAAACCTATACCGAGGAACCGACGCAAGACGGCCCACGATTCGTCAGGCTTGCTCGTGTGGGCGACGTTGCCGCCGCCGGCCTGGTGTATCACATCCCCGCCGGGCCCCATCCGGATTTTGCCGCCGTTCAGATCCTGCAAGGTGTGCTGACGGACCAGCCCTCCGGACGCCTGTACAAGGCCCTGGTGGAGACGGGAAAGGCCGCCAGCGTGCGAGGCACCGCTTTTAGCTGGGCGGAACCGGGCGTCATGCAGTTCATGGCCCAGGTCCGGCTCGACAAGGACGCCCGAGCGGTGCTTGACGAGATGACCACTGTCGTAGAACGGGTAGCCGCGGCCGGTATCACCGAGCAAGACGTCGAGCGAATCAAGGTTCAGCGGCTCAAGAACATCAGGCTCAGTCTGAATAACAGCGGTCGAATAGGCGTTCGGTTGAGTGAAGCCATCGCGAAGGAAGATTGGAGGCTCTTCTTTCTGCACCGTGACCGCATCAAGACGGTGACGGTCGAAGACGTGCGTCGAGTCGCGCGCCAGTACTTGGTTGAGAGCAACCGAACAGCGGGGCTGTTTGTTCCACAGCCCGAGCCGACCCGTGCACCGATTCCCCGAAGTCCGGATGTCGCGGAAATGCTGGCGAGCTACCGCGGCGGAGAGGCACTGTCCGAAGGCGAGGCGTTTGTCGCCACGCCCAAGACGATAGAAGAGCGCGTCCGGCGCGTCGATCTGCCGTCGGGGATCAAACTGGCCCTCTTGCCGAAGGAAACGCGTGGAGACACCGTCAACGTCAGCTTCAGTTTCCGGTTCGGCTACGAGGAAGCCCTCAAGGGAAATACAACGGCAATCAGCTTCATCCCATCGATGTTGATGCGCGGTACGACCGAACGTGATTATCAACAACTGCGCGACGAAATCGATCGCCTTCAGTCCCGCATTTCCGTGGGTGGTGGCGGGCGGCGTGGCGGCGGCGGACTCGGCAGGGCCGGCGCTTCGATCGAGTCTGATCGAACTAATATTGTGGCGGCGATCGAACTGCTCGGTGAGATCATACGGCAACCGGCGTTCGATAAAGACGAGTTCGCAACCGTCAAGGCCCAACGCCTCGCCCGAAGTGAACAAAGGCTTTCGGATCCGAGGGCGCGAGGCGGTAACGCCATGAGCCGGGCACTCAATCCTTGGCCAACCGATAGCATCCATTACGTTCCCACACTGAAGGAGAACATCGAGCGACTGCGATCGGTCTCTCTCGGCCAAGTGAAAGACTTGCATGCGCGACTGTACGGCGCTTCCAATCTCTCTATTGCGATTATCGGTGACTTTGATGAGAAGCAGGTCACCCAGGCAATCGAATCCGTGTTCGGCACCTGGAAATCGAAGACGACGTTTGCCCGTGTTGTCAGGCCGCATCGGGCCTACAAGAAGGATAGCCTGACGATAAACACCCCGGACAAGGAGATGGCCACGGTTGGCATGTCCGTCGCATTCGAAATGCGAGATGACGATCCGGACTTTGCCGCATTGACATTTGGGGCGTATGTACTGGGTCGGGGCGGCAAGTCTCGGTTGATTAATCGCCTGCGCCATCAGGGCGGTCTATCGTACGGAGCAGGCGCATCATTCCGTGCGGACAGCCAGGATCGACGCGCGACGGTTTCCGCCACCGCCATTTGCGCGCCGCAGAACGCAGTCAAGGCTCAGGATGCGATGCGTGAGGAGATCGTGAAATGGGTTGCCGACGGCATTACCGACAAGGAACTGAAAGAGGGCAAGAGCGCCTACGCACTGCGATTCGCAAACAGCCTGGCAAACGATCGGTTCGTCTTGGGACGACTGGCGAGAGGATTGGAAATCGATCGAACGTTCGAGTATCAAGCAGATCTGCTCCGTCGCATCGAGGCGCTCAGCGTTTCGGATGTGCGAACCGCCCTTGCGAATCATCTGGGTCGCGCTCAGTGGGTTGAAATGAAGGCCGGCGATCTGGAAGGTAAGAAGTCGGCATCAGACTCGGTCGCACTGTCCGATGCGCCGGCCGGGTCCGAATCGGCCAGTGCGAACCAGCTTCCTGAGAGAATGCGCCAGTTCGATGCGAACGGCGACGGGAAGCTTCAAAAGAGTGAGGCCCCGGAGCGAATGCAGCGATTCTTCGATCGAATGGATGCGAACGGAGACGGGGCTGTAGACGCAAAAGAGGCGAGCATGATGCGCGGCCGAAGACGGGAAGGCGGTCGCCGAGAAGGACGAGGAGGCGGGCGGTAAGACATCGCGACGTCTAGCTAGGCGATTTCCAAGCGATTGTGTGAACTCCGTTTGCTACTGTCACTTGGGCCTATCATGCTGATGATAGGCCCAAGTGTCACAAACTGTTCTGCTTCGATACTTTCGTCGTGCCGAGATGCCGCTCAAACCGCCGACTATTTCTTGGGGGGTTCCAAGCCCTTTGCCAGTACCGCACGTTGTTCGGCGCTCAACCCTGGGGCCGTTTGCCGGACTACCTTCATGAAGTGGGCGATCTCGTGAGGCTCGACCGGAAAACCGATGTTGCCCTTGGCGCCATTGGAATCAGCCACCTTGGTTCCGTCCGGCTCCAAGACCACGAAGAACGGAATGCCGCCGTTTGCGCTGCCGCTCAGCTTCGCCTTTAGCGCCTTGCCGCCGGTCATCCGATCTACGTCGATCTTGACCGGAGTATACACCTGATTGAAGATCTCGGCGATCTCACGACGGTAGAGGTACTCTTCCAGACGATGACACCAACCGCACCACGGGGCGCTGAAATATACGAACGCCTTCTTGGATTCCTTCTTCGCCCGCCCCAACGCCTCTGTCAGCACATGGTCGGCGGAGAGCGGCTTGGGCTTCCACTTCTCCAGGAAGGCCAGCACCTTGGCCGGGTCGTGGTGATCGCCGTCTTCCAGCGCGCCGGTTTCCTGGGTGATCAACTGCTTGCCGTCGGCGTCGAGCACCACCAGCACCGGGAGACCGAGTTTGGTGGGGTTGCCATACCGTTCGTTCACCTTGACGTTGTGTTGCTTGCCATCGATACGATCAACGTCAATCAGAACGACTTCATAATCGTACATGAGCGCCTTGGCGATCTTGCGGTCCTTCTTGAACAGGTCATGCAGTTTGTGGCACCAGCCGCACCAGTTGGCCCCGAACTGCATCAGGACGCGCTTGTTGGCCCGCTTGGCCTTGATCAGGGCGTCAGCGATCTGTTTATTGCCGTCGGCGGTCTTGTCGTAGATGTCCGCTCGGGCGTCTTTCGGCGGGGCTGCGGCGACAGCAGGTCGGTTCGACATTAGCACGCAGCAGAACAACATCATAGGCATCGTTCTTCGCATCGTTTTGCACTGCATTACTGAACTCCCTTCGGGTCGTGACCACCGCCCGGCATGACAGGTTCCCGAGCAGATTGGCAACCGTGTCATGGCCAGCCTGCTCAAGACTCAAACGGTATCGAATTGGCCGTCTCGCGTTTGTGCTTCGGCATAGACATGAATGTACTGTGGCGAGATCCTTGGGTCCAGAACAATTAGCGCAGAGTATCCCGTCGCGAATCCGGGCCCCTGTCCTCGGAGCGCGTCGTCCCCAAGGTGAGCTTCGCACTCAGTCCGTCGAATCTTACGGGCAAGGGTTGGGCGTGCAATTGTAGGATTCTGCCTTGAACGTGCCCCCCTGGGCGGCGCAGTTTTGGGCCGTCGTGTAAATGCAGGTCGAACCCAAACAGCAAGCGGCGTGGATCGGATTGCGGACCTCGCGCCATCTGATGATGCCGACGCCGTTGATGCACAAGTTGATGCCCCGCACCTTGTGATTGTCCGAGTCGCCAATGTACAGCGGGCTGCATGAGTTCCTTTTGAATCCGATGCCGATCGGCTTATCGAGGGTGGCAAGTGTCGGATCACCGCCATCGCCGGAGT
>JAPULF010000529.1 GCA_027295245.1 Planctomycetota bacterium | reverse complement strand
CGGGAATCGGAATGTCGATCCGATCCGATCCGGCGGACCTTCGGCGCGGCGGAATCACTGAAGACTGACGACTGATAACTGATATCCGACAACTGCAAAATGCTCTCTTTATTATCACAACTGCGAACCCACTTCGACGCCGCCCTTCGCGACGCATTCGGCGATCCGGCCGCTGGCGTTAACCCCCTGCTGCGGACCGCCGCCGATCCCAAGTTCGGCGATTACCAGTCGAACGTCGCCATGGGCCTCGCCAAGAAGCTCGGCCGCAAGCCCCGCGACATCGCCCAGGCGCTGATCGACGCCCTCACCCAGCCCTCGACCCGAGAAGCCGGCCGAGTCCCGTTCAACGACCTCTGCGAAACGCCCGAAATCGCCGGACCCGGGTTCATCAACCTTCGACTCAAGCAGTCTTTCCTCGAACGGGCCCTCGACGCGGTCCCCGCCGCCGCCGCCGAAGAAGACGCGAGTATCGCCCCCGACGACCCCACCCGTCTTGCGGAAACCGCCGACCGGCTTGGTATCGACCGGGTGCCCGATGGCGACCTGCGGACCGTGATCGTCGAATACTCCTCGCCGAACGTGGCCAAGGAAATGCACGTCGGGCACCTGCGCTCCACCATCATCGGCGACACCATCGCCCGCACCATCGAATTCCAGGGACACAACGTCATCCGCCAGAACCACCTCGGCGACTGGGGGACCCAGTTCGGCATGGTTATCCTTGCCTACTGGCACCTGTGCACGGCCGGGAACCAGAACGAGACCGTCGAGGATTTCAGGCGCATCACCCGCCAACTCGGCGAGATCGACGAATCGAGTCGGCGGGCCTTGCTGGTGGAGCGGTGTCGGATCAACCAGGCCAACCTCGATGGCGATCCCGATGGCGAGAAACACTTTCATCCCTTTATCAAGCGGCTCGAGCCTGCGTTCGACACGCTGCTGCCGATGTACCGGTTCGTCGCGGCCCGCGAAAAGGCCGCGAAGGCGTTTCCCGATGAGACCGAGCTTACCCTCGTGGCCCCCGCCACCGGCAAGCGTCTCCACCTGGGCGAGATCTCCAAGTACGTCGCCGCCGTCTTGCAGGGCAACACCGACCGCCCGCGCGATCAGGAGTACGCCGCCTGGCAAAAGGCCCGCGAAGCCACCCTCGCCGAGTGCAACCGCATCTACCGGATGCTGAAGGTCGGGCTTGAATCCAAGACGGCGGAGGAAGAAGCCCGGATCGTCCGCGGCGAGAGTTTTTACCAACCGCTGCTGCACGAATTCGACAAAGACCGAACGCCTCCGCGACAGCCCGGCGTGGTCGACGAACTCCGGGCGGCGTTGAAGACGACCGACGGACAGACCAGCGAACTCCGGGCCCGCTGCACGGTGGACGCCGGGGCGGTGTGCGTGTTCCTCGAAAAACCCGACGGATCGCCCGCGTTCACGGGACAAGAGGGCAAACCCCTTCCCATGCTCATCGAGAAGTCCGATGGGGCCTCCCTTTACGCCACCACCGACATCGCGGCCATTCTGTTCCGCATCGCCCACCCACAGCGCCGGCCCATCCACCTGCATACGGAGCGGCTTCGCCGGAATCTGGCCGAAATGGGCGGGGGCCTCGGGGCCGATCGCATCATCTACCTGGTCGGGGCCCCGCAGAAGCTGCATTTTACGATGCTGTTCGCCACGGCCGACGCCCTCGGCTGGACCCAAACGCCCGAAGGACGCGTTCGGCTCGAACACGTTCCGTTCGGCTCCGTGCTGGGCGAGGACCGCAAGATGCTTCGCACGCGATCGGGCGAGTCGGTCAAGCTGAAGGATCTGCTCGACGAGGCCGTTCAACGGGCCGAGCAGATGGTCCGCGGTACCGAGTCGGACGCCGACAAGCGTCGCGACTTCGGCGAAGACGAGATCGCGACTATCGCCGAGACCGTGGGCATCGCCGCGGTCAAGTACGCGGACCTCTCCCAGAACCGCAACACCGACTACGTCTTCAGTTGGGATAAAATGCTCGCCATGCAGGGCAACACCGCGCCCTACATGCTCTACGCTTATGCCCGAATCCGCTCGATCCACCGCAAGGGCAAGGAAGAGGGGACCGCCGCCGATACGACCGCGCCGCTGGGCCTCGACCACCCGACGGAACGGGCCTTGGCCCTGAGCGTCCTGCGGCTGGCCGAAACGATCGACGCCGTTTCCAACACGCTGCTGCCGAACATCCTGTGCGAGTATCTTTACGATCTGGCGGGCAGGTTCATGGCATTCTACGAGGCCTGCCCGGTGCTGCAGGCCGAAGACGACGCGACCCGGGCCTCTCGGCTGCGTCTGTGCGACCTGGCTGCCCGGGCCCTGCACCTCGGGCTGGGCCTGCTGGGCATCCGAACGCTCGAACGCATGTAAGACGTTTATCTATTTGTTAGTGACGGCGGCGACGGAACGACGCCGGCCGCTTGCGACTTTCTTGCGAAGCATGACGGGATCGGGAATTCCCACGTCCAGGAACCCACGTCCCCGGGTGGCGCAACCTGCGCACCGCGTGCAGGGCGTGTCTCCCGCCGCCACGCACGACCAGGTCAACTCGAACGGTGTGCCGAACCGCTGGCCCAGCCGCACGATCTCCGACCGCCCCAGATCGATGACGGGCGTCTCTATCTCGATCGCCCGCTTGCCCGACG
The DNA here is from genome assembly GCA_027295245.1 of Planctomycetota bacterium. GTDB lineage: Bacteria > Planctomycetota > Phycisphaerae > UBA1845 > UTPLA1 > JAPULF01. The sequence goes on along the minus strand of JAPULF010000529.1, from coordinate 2,640 downwards.
CGACCTCGAAGGCGTGCCCGCAGAGTTGAATGAACTCCCGCGAATAGTCGGGATAGATGCGGCTGGTGGGCGGGGCCGGCGGCCCCAGGTTTTCGCTGACACCCAGCAAGAGCTTCGCCGCCCCGATGTGCCACGCCCAGGAGAACCCCGCGAACAACAGCGATCCGATCATCCCCGGCATGTGACAGTTCGACGGATTCTCGCCCATGGCCATGGCGTCTTCGATCATTCCCTTGCGGTTTATCCGGGCGTTGCCGCCGATCGCCTCGAAGTGTGACAGCTCCAGTTTCAGCCGGTCGCCTGCATCCATGTGATCGGCAAAGCGGTCGAACAGTTCGTCCTCTTTCTTCGACGCACGGTGCCCGAGCCGCACGTGCAGCAGCGCGGGCTGATAGTCCACGGCCGCCAGCGACGCGACCACCGCGCTGTTCAACCCGCCCGAACACAGTACGACCACCTTGTTTTTCTTCATCGCGCTGCGGTCCTCTGTCGTCTTCATCGGCCCGTAACGCGGTCGGAATTGTATCGTCTATTTCAGAGTGTCCGATATGCGGAACCGGTTGACGGGCGGACCCTACGATTGAAAGCCCGCAATCAGCGCGAAACGGCCGGTCCCCTCGCCGTCGCGTCGGTGCGAAAAGAAGCGACGATCGGTGATGGTACACTCCGTCGCCACACAGATGCGATCTTCCCGGACGCCCGCCGCGCGCAACTGATCGACATTGGCAGACCGCAGATCAAAACAGGTGCGACCCGACGCACCGACGGGGAAATACCTATCACCGTCCGGCAGGGCCGCGATCGCGATACGGCGAAGGTCGTCGCCGACTTCGTATCGCTCCGGTCCGGCGCATGGACAGATCGCGGCAAGGAGATCGCCCGGCCGGCAGTTGAAACGATCGCCCATGACTGCAATCAACTCCGTCGCGACCCGGGCGACCGTTCCGCGCCAGCTCGCATGGGCCGTTCCGACCACCCGCCGACCCGGGTCCACCGCCAGCACGAGCGGACAGTCGGCCGACAATTGCAGCAACGGCACGCCGGCAATATCGCAGACCAGGCCGTCGACAAAACGCACGGCATCTGCGCGATCGAGGCGACCCGCCCCGATGTCGGAATGGGCGACCGGGAGCACGTGAGGGCCGTGAATCTGCTCCGGCGCGGTCAGTCGATCGAATTCGAATCCAAGATGTTGGCAGACGAGGCGGCGACGCTCGACCGCACGCAGGGCCTCCGGGCCGCGATGCGGGGCCATGTTCCACGGTCGGGTCGTAATCGCGTGTGAAAACCCGTCGATTCGTGCGAGGGTCTTGAATTGCAACAACACCGTGTCGCGCCACGGCTCTTCCGACAGGGCGCCGGCCGTCATTGGCGGACCTTCAGGAGGATTTTGATATGATCCGGCTGGGCCGCCAACTCGAACGCCTCGGCGGCGGCGGACAGCGGCAACCGTCGGGTCACCAGGCTGCCGACGTCGATGTCCCTGCGGGCGAGTGCCCCGAGGGCTTCGTCGAACGGTCCGCATCGGCTGCCCAAGAGCGTGACTTCGTTCACCACCAACGGCGTCAAATCCACGGGGGCGTCTGCGGCGCAGGTTGTCTTCATGACGATCGTTCCGCGCGGCCGAACCAGCCGAAGGGCGGTCTTCAGTCCGTCGGGCGAGCCGGTGCAATCGACGACCACATCGCAGTCACCGACTTGGCGCAGCTCGGAGACCAAGGCGGTTCTGATCCGCTTTCGGTCCAGCAGGCCGAGGGTCTTGGGGTTTCGGCCGATGGCCACAAGGGCGCATCCGCTCCGTGCCATGACCTGGGCAACGAGCAATCCGAGTCTGCCGGTGCCCACGACCGCAACGTTCATGCGGGGTTCGAGCTTGATCTGCCGCGTGACCTGATACGCCGCCGCCAGCGGTTCGGTGAACACCGCATCCTCGTCGCTCACCGTTTCGGGAATGGTATGGCAATTGCGGATCGGCACGACGAGGTACTCGGCGAATGCCCCCGCGCGACCGGAGATGCCGACCACGGTTCTGCGTATGCAGTGGTTGGACAGGCCGCCGGCGCACATCTCGCAGCGGCCGCATACACAGTTGATCTCGGCGACGACCCGCTTGCCCACCAGTTCGGCCGGCCCTTTTGCGACCGTGCCGACGAATTCGTGCCCGGGAATGCCGGAGAATTCGGCGTAACCGTGGAGCAGTTGCAGATCCGTGCCGCAAAGGCCCGCGGTTTGAACGCGCACGAGAAGCTCGCCCTTTTCCGGCACGGGATCGGGCTCGTCACGAACGAGAATCCGGCCATGTTCGATAACTACGGCGCGCACAATCTTGTATCCGAGCAGCGCCCGTTTCGGGGCGCGGGCAATCCGTATGTCTGGTCCTCAAACCGAAGGCCGAGGCCGCGTTTCGGTCGCCGCTTCGCCGGGTGGGCGTACACGAGCCCCCGCCGCAACGACACCGTAACGGACCGCCGCGCCGGTGGCCGGCTAGAGAATACGGGGTGCTGTCACGAGCGCGTAGTGACCGCTTTCCTGGTCGGTCATCGGCGGCAGTCCCAGCTCGCTGAGTTCCTTGTCGATCCAGGCCCGCTGCCTCATGTTGGTCTTTTGTTCCGACCAACTGATCTTCGCGCGCGTGATGAT
>JAPULF010000528.1 GCA_027295245.1 Planctomycetota bacterium | reverse complement strand
CGATGCTGGCCCTCGCGGCGGCCACCGCCGCTATGGCGGCTGCCTGCGAATTCAGCGAACCCGGTGCGTCCGCCGTCGATCATGCATTCGGGTCTACCGGACTCGGCCCGGGCCAATTCAGCTATCCGCGGGCCATCGCCGTGTCGCCGAAAGACGGCCGTGTCTTCGTGGTCGATAAGACGGCCCGGATCCAACGCTTCAGCGCCGAGGGAGAATATGAACACCAGTGGCGCATGCCGGAGTACGCCCATGGCAAGCCCGTGGGCCTGTTCGTCGATCGCCGCGGCCGGGTCTGGGTCCCAGACACGCACTACGCCCGGGTCATCGTCTACGACGAGGATGGCAACGAGTTGTTCCGCTTCGGCGAAAGGGGCGAAGGCCCCGGCCAGTTCATTTTTCCAACCTCCATTGCATTGGACCGCCACGGCAACATCTATGTCGGCGAATACGGCGGCAACGACCGAATCAACAAGTTCACGAAAGACCGTGAGTACTTGTTCAGCTTTGCCGACGCCGACTCCGGCGAAGGCGCCGTCGCACGCCCGACCCAGATCATCTTCGATAAGGACGACGTATTGTGGGTCGCCGACGCCTGTCACCACCGTATCGCACGCTACGACTCGAGCGGCAAGTTCCTTTCGGCCTTCGGTTCGCTCGGGACCGAAGAGGGTCAACTGATGTATCCGTACGGAATGGCCCTGGAAGAACCGGATTCGCTGGTGGTCGTGGACCAGGGTAACAATCGCATCGTACGCTTCGATCGCGAGGGCAATTTCCTGGCGAGTTGGGGAAGTCCGGGACGGGCAATAGGCCAGGTTCGAAAACCGTGGGATTTGGCGAGGGCCGCGGACGGACGTATATATGCCCTGGATTCGTGGAACAACCGCGTGCAGGTGCTGGATTGGTAGGCCCCGGTCTCATTTTCAGCGTGCTTGAGAAACCCGTTCTGAGTCGGACGGCCCTCCGGACAACAGGGACGGCGTTTCGCGAGTTGACTGTTCCCTTTTTGCCACGGCCTGCTAGGATAACGGCGAGGCGGCGTTGTCGGAGACGCCTGTCCCGATCGAATCGTTGACGCGGATTTCTTGCGAGAGCCCATGCACTCGTTGCTGGAAAGATTCGACCGACCGTGGTGTCTCTGGATCGCACTGATCGCCGTTCTGATGTGGTGGATTTCCCGCCGTTCCCTGGCCGGCCTGGGACCGATCCGCGGCAAACTCTCGCTGGCGATGCGCACTTGCGTCGTGATCGTGCTCGTGCTCGCGATGGCGGGAATGCACGACATTCTCACGAACAACGATCTTACCGTAACCTTCCTGCTCGACAGCTCAAAATCGATTCCCGCCGACTTGCGCCGCCAAGCCGAAAACTTCATCGTGGGCGTCAGTCGAGACTTGAAACCCGACGACAAGGTGGCGGTCCTGACCTTCGATGGCGCCACAAACATCGAGCAACTGCCCAGTCCCCCGGGACCCGATGGCGGAATACACGTTCCCCCCCCCTACGGCGACGGCAGCCGACCGGACCAGACCGGACTGGCTCAGGCAATGCGGATGGCGGCTGCGTGTGCCCCCGACACGACGGCCAACCGCCTGATCATCGCCAGCGATTTCAATCAAAACGTGGGTGACGCCGCCGCCGAGGCCAAGACGGCCAAGGCCAACGGAATGACCGTGGATGCACTCCCCCTCCGCCCGCCGAGCGGAGACGACGTCATCTTCGAGAATATTCGCGTCTCCGGATATGCCCATCTGGACGAGCAAGTGACGCTGCGCTTCATCATACGCAGCACTCGCGCCACCTCGGGCAGTATCAACCTCTATCAAAAGGTGGGACAGGAAGAAAAGCCAATCGACCTCGATCCCGAAGAGGACGGCGTCGGGCAGCGCATGCAACTCGCGGCCGGGCGAAACTCCTTCCAGATCAAGCTGCCGATTCGCACGGCCCGATCTCACCAGTGGCGCGCGGAATTCGTTCCCGATGACCCCTCCGCCGATGCTGTTACTCAAAACAACGTGGCCCGGGCGTTTACCAACGTCGAGGGTCCTCCGACCGTTCTCTTCATAGGCCAGATTCGCGACTTCGCCGGCGACTCCCTCCTGATAGAGGCCCTCCGAAGAGAGAACATCCGGGTGGATGAGATAGACGCCGAGTCGGCCGACCTCGACCTTGCGTCGCTTCAGGATTATTCCGCAGTGGTCCTGGCGAACGTGCCCGCGGACCTTGTCAGCACCGCCGATCAGCAAAACCTGTGTAACTTCGTCTCCGATCTCGGCGGAGGACTGGTCATGATCGGCGGGGACGAGAGTTTCGGCGCCGGCGGATGGCAGGGTTCGGTCGTGGAAGACATCATGCCGGTTCGATTCGATGTGGACGCATTGCGACAGATCCCCCGCGGCGCCCTGGCAATCGTCATGCACTCCTGCGAGATGCCCCAGGGAAACAAGTGGGGGGTCGAGACCGCCGCGGCGGCCCTGAAGACCATCAGCCGCCTCGACTACTTCGGTATCGTGAGCGCTTCCGGCTTTT
>JAPULF010000527.1 GCA_027295245.1 Planctomycetota bacterium | reverse complement strand
GGGCGACTGCGGCCGGGTTCACATTTGCGTGGGCCGTTGCGAGCACGCCGGCCGCGGCCGTTGCGCCTACGTTGACGAACGACAGTTCCTCGAATCCAACGTTTACCGCGACTACGTCCGGGACCTATACGGTTGGATTGACGGTGACGGACGGCACAAATACCGGAACCGCAACGGTCACGATTGTCGTGCTTTGAAACGAAAGCGCGGCGGACGTGAAAGGCCGAGCCTTTTAGACACTTATCTCGAGAACGACTGCGGCACTGGTTTTTGACCGGTGAAAAACGGCTTTTGGGATAGTTCCTCGAGGCTGTTCAGGCAGTAAGCCCAGCGCCTCCGATGATTGCGAAGAAGGGGGCCAAGAAGGCCTGCTGAAAGATGCTGAATATCGTGGAAGGCAGGGAGTTGGCGAAGGACGCACCGACGCGCTGGAAGGCGGTCTGACACGCGGGCAATTGAAGCAGCGGAGCGGCGGCCATAACGATCATGATTCGCCGCGTCCATCGGATGTATTGGGGTCTGGTCATATCGGTCTCGAGCCTTTCAATGTTCTCATTCGATCAACCGAAGAATGGCATTCGATTTCCGCCGAGCAGTATCTGGAGCAGGTCCGCGGACGGGAAACTCTGTAGCAGGGTCTGCTGAATCGCCCCTATGAATGTGGAAAACAACGCCACATTGACTTGGGCGCCGATATCGATGGCCCCGGACACGATGAGATTCACAGCGCCCGAAGAATCGCAGGTTCCCATGCACATTGGAAGGGCTGCGAGCGGAATCAGGATCTTTTTTCGCCATTTGTGCAGCCGAATCAACATGTCAAATCCTCCCGATCTCTCGGTTCTGGGTTCGTCTCGGATTCCACTCGGTGCCGAGGTCACCGAACCGCGACGGGCGGGATTCTACATGGCGACGCACGGTAGTTCAATTTGAATGGATCGGTGCCCGCCCGAGTCCGCTGTCTGGAGCTGGACGAGTTCGGCACCCACGCGGGGGACTACTAGCTTGCGAACCACCCCGATATCCCGACATTGCAGAAACTTGCCCCAAAACCTGCATTGACAGGTAGTTCAGAAAAATTATAATACCATGTCGGAGCCCAGGTTGCTGCGTCCCAAACTGCGTGTAAGCTTCTGGCACGCCTGGCTTTGGAGCTTCGGTGCGATCGGATTCGAATGCCTGATATCCGGCCTGAAATCGCAGTTTGGCGTTGAGAATCGGCGGATTGGATCCTTCAGGCGGCCGATCGCGGAGCGACGATGAGTTTTTCGCCCGCCAGGCGGTGAGGGTCGGGCGTTTCGGTATGTAGCGAGCAGGTTGAAGGAAAGCCTGCGTCGCGGCCCCGGCCCACGAGAAACCGGGCGGCGGCGCAGAGAAGAATGTCGGATCAGGCAGGTGTTCGCATGTTGCGAGTTTTGGACAACACAAGAGCGGGCTCTAAAGTTGGTTCGACCATGTGGGTGTGGAAGTGACGGCTTCGCGTGAAGGAGACCGGGCCAGTGCGAATTAAGCTGGCCCCAACCCGTTTGGTGAGTGCCGTTGGCTCGCCGCTGCACGAGAATCCGGGAGGGCGGTCTATGCGTTGAAAGACCGTCCGAGACGCGAGGTTATCGCGCGGGCAGGCAGCGCCCGCCGGAAAAGCTGCCAATCGTGGGCCTCTTGAAAAGAGCCCAATTTTCTTGGATGGGCGCTGCCGGACGAGAATGCTGAAAAAGACGAGGCGTGCGTGGACGCCGGAAATCCGCGCGACAATTGAATAAGGGAAACGGAAATGAGCCTTGAATTGATTCGAATCGTCGACGCGATGTCGCGCGACAAGAGCATCGACAAAGATCTCGTGCTCGGCGATTTGGAAGCCGCCATGGAGTCGGCCGTGCGAAAGAAGTACGGGGCCGAAGAAGAGGTCACCGTAGTCATCGATCGTCTGTCGGGCGACATCGCGGCGACATTGAACGGCGAACCGATCGCGATGGCGGCGCTGGGACGGATTCCCGCACAAACGGCGAAACAGGTCATGATTCAACGAATCAGAGAGGCCGAGCGCGGGAGCATCTTCGAGGAGTACGTCGAGCGGAAGGCCACGATTCTGACGGGGTCGGTGTCGCGCATCGAGCGTGGCGCACTGGTTGTCAATCTCGGTCGCACGGAAGGGTTTTTGCCTCGGAGCGAGCAGATTCCGGGCGAGGCCCATCAACCCGGCGAGCGAATTCGAGCCCTGATTCTGGACGTTCGGGAAGCACCGCACCAAGTCAAGATCGTCCTTTCCCGGTCGCATCCCGATTTCATCCGGCGTCTGTTCGAACTGGAAGTGCCGGAGGTTGCCGAACGGATCATCGAGATCAAGGCACTGGCCCGCGAGGCGGGATACCGGACGAAGGTGGCGGTGTCATCGATCGACACGAAGGTGGACGCGGTGGGGGCCTGCGTGGGCGTGCGCGGCAGCCGTATCAAGAACATCGTCGAGGAACTGGGTGGGGAGAAGATCGACATCGTCCGTTGGAACGAATCCTCTCAGATTCTGATTTCCAACGCCCTGAAGCCGGCGGAGGTGCAGGACATCTCGTTGTGTTTCGAGCTGGGCCGCGCGACTGTTGTCGTGCCGGAGGAACAACTGTCGCTTGCGATCGGGAAGCGCGGTCAAAACGTGCGTTTGGCCGCGCGGCTGACGGGCTGGGACATCGACATTCTGACTCCCAAGGAATACAACAAGGGTCTTGATCGACTGGCGGAGACGCTACGCAAGATCGACGGCGTCGAGGAAGTGATCGCCGAACGGATTTCCCTGCTCGGTCTGATCAACGTCATGGATGTGGAAGAGGTGGGAGCCGAGCCGCTTGTGGCGGAGTTGGAGCTTTCCGAAGAGCTTGCGACGCTGATCGTGGAGGCCGCGACGGCAGAAGCGAAGATCGTTCAGGAAGAGCAGCAGGCCGAGCGAAATGCAGCCGAGAAGGTCGTGAAGGAGGAAGCGGCGGCAGCGGCAGCGGCCGAGGATTCGCCGGTTGCGACCGAGGACTCGCCGGCTGCGGCCGAGGATTCACCGGTTGCGACCGAGGACTCGCCGGCAGCGGACGGGGATTCGTCGGCAGCGGACGGGGCTTCACCGGTTGCGGATGAGGCTTCGCCGGTTGCGGATGAAGATTCACCGGTTGCGGACGGGGATTCGCCGGCCGCACAGGCGGATGGCGATTCGGTTTCCAAGTCCGTCGATTCCGCGGGTGATTCGACAACGAATGAGGC
>JAPULF010000526.1 GCA_027295245.1 Planctomycetota bacterium | reverse complement strand
CGGATCGGCGAACGCCCGCAGCGCCCGATCGTTTTGAATCAGCACGTGCTTGAGTTCGTGATATCGAGTCGCCTTCTCGGCGTCCGGCCCGCTCCAGGTCTGCTCCCATCGAAGAATGACCGCGTCTTCTTCCGCGAATTTTGTCGGAATGACCGGCCTTTGCCCGCGATCGGCGCTCTGCCCGCGATCCGCGTCCACCCGATCGTCCGCGACCGACAAATCGCCCCGCCATCCCGCAACCACCCCGAGAGCGAGGACGCCGCAAATGTATTGTTTGAATCTATCGGCGCGCACTTCGATCCTCCAGGCGACAGACAACCAGCGCATCTTCAAGGTCCGACAACGCGTCGATCACGCGCTTGAATGATTCGTAATCCTCCACCGGAACGATCCTCTTCTTGATGTCCACCGCGCACTGGTAGTGGATCTCCCCGCCCCCCGAATCGATCTCGAACTCGATCGACCCGGCCGGACCCTCGATCGAGCACTTCTCCGGCAACCGCACCGCCGTCCATCCCGTCGGGAGCGTGATGGTCTCGCTGCACACCAGCCGCCGTGTGGAACGCAGCCGAACCGGAGTCCGCCGCTTCTTCGCCTTCTTCTCGGCGCTGCCCCGCAGGTCCGAAAGAACCATGTCCGCCAGAACGCCCGTCAACGAAGGCAACCGGAAATACCGCTTGCCCGAGTCCCCGAACGCATAGCCCGGCGCCAGAAATTCCATCCGAATGCCGGCCGGCCCCGAAAAATCCACCGGGTCCGTGACATCCAGAGATTCGATGATCGCCGTCGACGACAACTGTCGAATACTCTGCTCGAATCGACCCAATCGATCCTCGGGCCGGTAACGCGCCATCGCCTTCCGAAGACTCGTCTCCGGACACCCGACCATCGTCGCGATCATCACCCCTTGAAGATCTCCGTTGTTCCCGATCGTCGACCGCGTCTCCCAAGTCGTTGCATTGGCCTCCGGCGGACTGTAGGGCGAGAGTTGCAGACCCGACTCCCCGTCCGGCGTGCCGTACACCACCGCCTGCAACTGCTCCGCGCTCGACCACATCTCCCGATTCTTCGGAAGCCACGTCGGGTCCAGCAGCCGGAAAGAACCGTCCCCACGACGAATCGACGTGACCGCGTGGTTGAACTGGTCCGCCGGCGTCTGCTCCACCCGCGCACCCGCCCGAGTCATAACGATGTACGAATCAAACCCCGCCTCCCGCAGCATCGCCACCAACAGCCCCGCCTTGTCCTTGCAAACCCCACCGCGATCGTGAAAAGTCTCCGTCACCGCGTGCGTCGTGTACCCTTCGTGCGCCCCACGCGTCGTCCCCACGTAGCGTACGTTTTCCGCCACCCAATGATTCAGAATCGCGACCTTCTCGTCCTCGTCCTCGACGCCCTCTACCAACTCCGCCACCTTCGTCCGAATCGCATCGTCCGTCTCGAAGCTCGGCTCGTTCGCCGCGTGAAACCACCGCGCCTTGGCGTGCCAGTCGTTCAACGTCGCCAGCACCAGCTTGCACGCCACGTCGTCGCGGGAAACCATCTTCGGCTCCCGCTTGAACGGTGGAATGTCCTTCTTCTCGAAGGTATAGATCGCCGTCTCCCCCTCGAACCGCACCGAGCTGCTCAGCGCCCCGTTCACCACCTCGTATTGCAGCGGCTTGTCCCGCGCGATCCGAACCCGAAACCGCTTCTCCAAAACCGGCACCGATTCCTGCCAATCCACCACCTCGTACCAGTGCCCCGGCATCGGCGGTTGCAACGACCGCCCCGTCGCCTCCTCCGGTGACGCCAGGTAGGCCGTGTTGAAACCGGTCTTCACGTGGGTCGTCTCGACCGAGTCGCCGATGTCCAGGTTCGGTATGCAGATAGAAATCTGTTGGTTGCCCCAGAAAATGATCCCCGCCGATTCCGGCTGCGTGACCGCCGTCCCCAAATCGACCGTCTCGATCGTGCCGTCCTTCCGATGCACCCGCACCGATTTCAATTCCAGCGTGTTCGTCGCCGGATCGAACCCCCATCGCCGAATCGACTGCTTGCGAACGCCGGCATCCTTCAGAATCTTCACCACCCGCGTCATTTCGCTGGTCCCGATCCCGCTGTCCGCCACCGTCACATCGGTCGCGTCGAACACCACCACGAAATCCGCATCGTCGAATTCCCCCTTGGCCGCCGCGATCTTCGCGACGATATCGTCATCCGCCCACGCCCGCTGCGACGCCACCGGCATCGCGCCCAATAGCGCCGTCAGTCCGACTGCACGACAAAAGGCCCATCGCTTAGCCATGTTCGCTCTCCTGTCTGAACCCCGGAATCGGCCCTACTTCCCGTTCCCGGTGCGAATCCCCATGACGTCTTTCTTATATATTCGAGTCTCAATCGCCCGCAGATATTCCGTCCAGTCGCTGTCCGCGTCCTTGGCATCGCGGATTCCCTGCAACGACATCTGGATCTTCGCGTCGATATTGTCCAGATGGTGGACCGCGAACGCCTCCGCGCACGCCGGAATCCGCGGACTGCCGAATTCGTGGGTGCCGTGGTGCGCCAGGACGATATGTGTCAAGACGTTCTGAATGTCGTCCGGAAAGACCTTGCCCGACTTCTGCTCCACCTCGGCAATCTTCCGATCGATCCAGATCGCCGCCTGCGTGATGTGCCCGACGAGCTGTCCCGCGCTGCTGTACGAAAAACTCGTCTCGTACTTCAATTCCGCCGTCTTCCCGATGTCGTGCAGAAAAACCCCCATCAGCACCAGGTCGCGGCTCACCTCCGGGTATAAACTCTCCGAATCGTCCTTCCGGCCGAAGATCCGCGTCGCCAGCTCCAACACGTTGAGTGTATGCTCCAACAGCCCGCCGATATATGCATGATGATACTGCACCGCGGCCGGCGCCCGCTTGAACCTTGCGACAATTTCCTCGTCCCCCACGAATTCCTTAATCAGCGCCAACAGGTGCGGATTCTTGATCGTCCGCAGAATCGCCAGCACGCTGCCCCACATCTCCTCGATATCGCGCTCCGTCGAGGGAATAAAATCCGCCAGATCGTACGAACCTTCCTCCGCCGGTCGAAGCCCATCGACGATGAATTGAAGATTGCCCTTATAGCTTTCCGTCCGCCCCCGAACCTTCAGAAACCCGCCTTCTGGAATAGAATCATACTGCTCTTGCGTTGCATTCCAGATCCGAGCCAGCAACTGTCCCGACCGATCCGTCAGCACCGCGTGAATATAGAGACCCCCGTTCGTGGTCGTCCGCAGGTCTTTCTGTTTGATGAGATAAATGTCCCCGCTGATCTGCTCACCGGGCTGGAGTTGTTCGATGAAACGATGCGCCCCGGATCGGGCGGCCTTTGCGACGCTGGGCATCTCGACTCCTTGGCTGAACGCCCGACCGGTACGAGCGACGGCCGCGAACGAGCAATCCGCTCGCGTGGCTGAATTCTCTCCGGGCGGCAAGTATAGATCGGAACCCAATCGG
>JAPULF010000525.1 GCA_027295245.1 Planctomycetota bacterium | reverse complement strand
AGATCGAACACCTCGTTGGCGAATCGTTCTTTTCGCTGAACCTCTTTCTCCGCATCGACCGATTGCACCGAAATCTCGTCGTCGTAGTGATCGAATCCCAGGTTCAGTCCGCCCGACCGATCCAGCGGAATGGCCCCGATGAATGCCGCAGTCTGATATCCGCGCTTCTGCAACACTTCCGCCAAGGTCTCAATGCGGTCCGGCAGCCGAAAGTCGCCATTGGCCCGCACGCCGTGCCGGGGCGGAATCAATCCGGTCAGCATCGACGCATGCGATGGCAGCGTAAGCGGCACCGGAGCCATGGCCGCTTCGAACACGACGCCCTCGGCGGCAAGCCGGTCGATATTCGGTGTCCGCAGACCGTATCCGTAACAACCGAGATGATCGGCCCGAAGTGTGTCGACGCTGATCAAGAGGATGTCGGGCGGCCGGGAAGACGCCGACGACCGCCACCACCACACTGCGCATCCCGCAACCACGAGTGTGACAACGATCACCGCAACCCGCGGACGTCTCCACCACACCCGGGGGCGCGGCGGGCGGTCGGGAGCCGGTCTTGCATCGCGCCGCCGGTTTCGCCCTTGCCTTGCCACGGTTTTGATTCCTGGTTCCCGCGTACACGATAATGCGCGACGCGCAAAACAACCCCGCGGTGATTCAACGCCCGAACACGTCTCGGGCCACCGTCACCACGGACGGCAGCAGCCCCTGTAACTGCCGTGTTGACAACATGTTACTGCAGGGCTGAAATCGAGTCAATCGCTCGGGAAGACCCGTCTGGGGCATCCCCGCCCAGACCCTCGTCGAATCACTCGGGCTTAAACTACCCATGTCAATATATTGACACCCCGCCGAAACGTGGCTCCGAGCCGTTGAGGCTCGCGCGAATGACAGAATTACGGCGATGAAAGCGCCTGGAGCGCAAACGGCGCGATGTCCGCCCCGTTGTTGAAACCGTCCCCGTTCATGTCGTTTACCGCGACGTGATCGATGTCCGTGTCCGTCCCCATCAACACGTCCACGAAGACGGCCATATCTATCGAGTCGATGTCGCCGTCGCCGTCGCTGTCCCCCAGACGCTCCGGAGGATACAGCGGAAAAGTCTGATTGATTGCGACATTGGCGAGCGACCTCGTGCTTCCGCCCGGCCACACGACTTGAACTTCGTCGATCTGCGTGGCATCGTTCAGGCCAAAATGCACTTTGAGATCATTTTGACTCTTGTAACTACTACCCGCGAAAATCTCCCGCCCATACCAGATTGAACCCAAGCGTATCTTCACGTTGGCCCCGATCGCAAACAGATTGTCACCTTGGCCGACGACGTCGAATTTGACCCAGTTTCGAGTCTCACCTTCGTTGTTCACGAAAAGTAGCGTATTGCTGTCGTAGTTCTGAACCGCGAGGTCCAGGTCGCCGTCATCGTCGATGTCGGCCGCGGCGAGCCCGAATGACTGCCCCGGCGCGGTCAAACCCACACCGAGGGCGATGTCCGGGCAGCGCCAAAAGCCGCCGTCTACGTAGAGGCGATTGAGGGCGAATTGTTGGCCGGGCAGCCACTCGTTGCAAACGTACAGGTCCAACAAACCGTTGTTGTCGAAGTCGAAGAACAAAGCCCCCCAGCCCGCGGCGAAGGAACCCACACCCGCCAAGGCCGAAGACTCGACGAACGTACCGTCACCCTGATTGAGAAATAGTGGGTTACCGAGAGGGGTGTTGGTGCAATATAGGTCCTGAAATCCGTTTCCGTCGAAATCTCCGACCGCCACACCCATCGACTCGAGATTCGCGGCCGTCCCCGAAGCGTCGGTCACGTCTACCAGGACGCCTGCTACGTTCTCGAACAGGTGATTGTTGAACTCGAGTGAGTATCCCTTGTCCGTCGAAAGGTAGAGGTCGGCATCCGAGTCATTATCGTAGTCGAAGAAAATGGGCTGAAACGCGGGCTCGACGAAATCAACGCCGAGTGCCGGGGCCTGGTCCTCAAATGTCCCGTCCCCGAGGTTTCGGTAGAGGAGATTCGCATACTGCACACCCTGCTCGTAGCATTCGCCCGGAATACTCAACAGGGAATAATTGCTGACGTAAAGATCCAACCGGCCGTCACCGTCATAGTCTCCCCACGCACTGCCCATGCTGGGGCCGTTGTCCCCGATTCCGGCCGCCGCGCTCACATCCGTAAACGTGAAGGCCCCTTCATTGCGATAAAGAAGGTTGGTCGCCCGATAGCGGGTCAGGAACAGATCCAAATCGCCGTCGCTGTCGTAGTCGGCGGCGCTAACACCCGAAAGCCGCTGCAACTCGGGAATTCCCGAAGTCGTCGAATGATCGACGAAGAACCCCGTGCCGTCATTCTCGAAGACCCCAACTCGCCTGCTGTCGAGGTCGCCCAGCGTCACCAAATCCGGGTCGCCGTCGTTGTCCAAATCGACGAACGCGATGCCGAAGCCGTAGGAATAGGTGCAATTGTTCGGACTTGCAGTGTAGTAGACGATTCCTCGTTGAATCGCCAGTTCCGAAAACGAGGCGATCTGTTGCGCGCCAGCCGACTGCTGGCCGACGATTGCAATCATCGCCGCTCCGATGGTCCCGAGCGAACATGAGGTGCGCGTTCGCCGCAACATGTGTCCACCCTCGTCCTATCCTCCGCACCCCTAACTACGGCGGAGAAAGCGCTTGCGCCACGAACGGGTCGACGTCATCGCCGTCATTCAGGCCGTCGCCGTTCATGTCGTTTACCGCGATATGATCGATGTCCGTGTCCGTGCCGAACACCACGTGCACAAAAACCCCGATGTCAACCCCGTCGATATCACCATCGCCATCGCCGTCCCCCAGTCGTTCCGGCGGATACAGCGGATACGTCTGAT
>JAPULF010000524.1 GCA_027295245.1 Planctomycetota bacterium | reverse complement strand
GCCACCGGCGGGTACGGGGCGAGTCACGATCAACACATCCACATGTGTTGCTATGAGGACCAAGGGGGTGCCCGATGATGCAATGCAAGTCGAGAAATTATTGTACGCCGGTCAAGTCGGAGATCGTGGGATTGATCGCGGGGTTGATCGTCGGTCTGATGATTTCAAGTCCGGCCTCGAGTCAACTCGTGATACGCGGAGACATCGTTCATACGATGGCGGGGCCGCCGATCAAGGACGGGGTTGTGGTGATTCGCAACGGGAAGATCGAGAGCGTCGGACCGGCCGCCGATGCCCGGATACCGCCCGAGGCGCGGACCTTGACTGCGAAGGTCGTGACGCCCGGCTTGATCGACGCCCATACGGTCGTGGGTCTGACGGGATTTCTGAATCAGCGGCAGGACCAGGATCAGTTGGAACATTCCGAGGCGATGCAGCCCGAGTTGAGGGCCATCGATGCGTATAACGGGAAGGATCGGCTGGTCGATTGGGTGCGGGGATTCGGTATCACGACGATTCACACCGGACATGCCCCGGGCGAGGTCATCAGCGGGCAGACGATGATCGTGAAGACCGTCGGAAACAGCGTCGAGGAGAACGTGCTGGCCCCGATCGCGATGGTGGCGGTGACGCTCGGGGAGGGCGCGATCAAGGGGGGCAGACGGGCGTGGTTTCGGAGGGGCGAAGAAACGCGCAAGTCGCCCGGAACGCGGTCCAAGGTGGCGGCTTTGCTTCGCGGGGAGCTGATTCGGGCTGGGGATTATGTTCGCAAACGGGCGTCGGCGGATGCGGAGAAACGGCCCGATCGCGATCTGCGTCTCGAAGTCTTGGCACGCGTGCTGAAGGGTGAATTGCCGCTGTTGGTGACCGCCCATCGGGCCCACGACATCGTGACGGCCCTGCGGCTGGCAAAGGAGTTCGGCGTTCGGCTCGTCCTGGACGGAGCCGCCGAATCGTACTTGGTGATCGAAGAGATCAAGGCGGCCGGCGTGCCGGTGATCGTGCATCCTTCGATGGCTCGGGCGAGGGGTGAGCTCGAGAACCTCAGCTTTGAGACCGCCGCGACGCTGCTGCGGGCCGGCATCCCGGTGGCCATGCAAAGCGGATACGAGAGCTACGTGCCGAAGACGCGAGTGGTGTTGTTCGAAACCGCGATTGCCGCGGCGAACGGGCTTTCGTTCGAGCAGGCGTTGGGGGCCATCACGATCGACGCGGCCCGGATTCTCGGCATAGACGGTCGGGTCGGGTCCCTGGAGGTCGGCAAGGACGCCGATCTGGCGTTGTATGACGGTGATCCGTTCGAATACACGTCGCACTGCGTCGGTGTGATCATCAATGGCGAGGTGGTCGAGGAGGAGGCGCGGTAGGGTCGGGAAACGGGTGCGAAATACGGTTTGCAGATGATTCGAACCGGATAGAATGCCCGGCGTGCTGACACTCGCGCCGGTCAATCAGGTGTTCGTCGAAAACATGCGTTGGCTCTGGCGGCATGACCCCCGGCTGGCGCAGAAGATCGACGATCTTCCGTTGGACGCGTCGCTGGAGTTGACACCGACGAAGGTCGGGCCGAAATCCGCCCGCGTTCAGACCACCGACGGCCGGTCGCTGCAGTTGCACAGCCGGTACGACCCGCAGGCCGAGGCGGACGAGTTTTGCCAGGGCATCGAGAAGGGCGACGCGGTGGCGTTCGTTCTTTCGGGGCTGGGGCTGGGCTATCACGTCAAGTCCCTGTTTGCGGAGTGCGGCGATCAGATCCTGGTGATCGTTACCGAGCCCGACCCGGTCACGATCAAGACGGCCCTGGAACACACCGACCTGTCGACGGAATTAGCCACCGGCAGATTTGTATTCATCAGCGGACCGGACAAGTCGCTGTTGCACGATCGGCTGGGGCGACACTCGACGTTGCTCATGCTGGGCACGGTCTTCGTGGTCCCGCCGACCGCCCGGGAGCACAACCATGATTTCCACGCCGCGTGCCGGGCGGCCATCATGGACTTCGCGGCGTTTGCCCGAATGTCTCTCGTCACGCTGGTCAAGAACTCCGCGATCACGTGCCGGAACATCGCGAACAATCTTCCGACTTACATCACCACCCCGCCGGCCGACGTTCTTCGCCAACGTTTCGAAGGTTGCCCCGCGATCCTGGTTGCGGCGGGGCCGTCGCTGGCGAAGAACATCGGGGATTTGGATGCGTTGCAGGATCGGGCCGTCATTGTCGCGGCGCAGACCACGCTTCGACCGTTGCTGGAGCGCGGCATCCGCCCGCATTTCGTGACATCGTTGGATTACAGCAATCTCTCGCGTCAGTTCTTCGAGGATGTCGATCTGCCCGACGATCTGGTGCTGGTGGCCGAACCGAAGGCGTCCTGGGACGTCATCGACACGTTTCGCGGCGACGTTGGGGTCGGCGGGCGTCGCGTGATCATGTTGGATAATGATTTCGCGCATCTTTGTCTCGGCGAGGGCCTCGCGAAGCGAACACCGATGGAGGCGGGCGCGACGGTCATGCACCTTGCGTTTTACCTCGCCAAGTGGATGGGGTGCGACCCGATCATATTCATCGGTCAGGACCTCGGGTTCACCGGACACACGTACTACGCCCCCGGCGTCGCGATGCATCGGGCGTGGACCCCGGAACTGGGACGGTTCGTCAGCCTGGAGATGAAGGAGTGGGAACGGATTGCCCGGCATCGGCCGATCCTGCGAAAAACGACGGACATCGAGGGGCGTCCGATGTACACCGACGATCAGATGTTCACCTACCTGCAGCAGTTCGAGCGCGATTTCGCCACGTGCTCGGCACGGGTGGTCGATGCGACCGAGGGCGGGGTGCGGAAGAGCGGTGTGCAGATGATGACGTTGCGGCAGGCGGCGGAGCGGTTTTGTCGGGAGCCGATTGCCGTGGAGCGGTTCGGATTCCTGAACCGGACGTGGTACGACCGGGGGAGGTTGAGCCCGGCGCGGGAGGTGTTGACGGGGCGTCGCGAGGAGTTGGAGACGTTCGAGGCGATCTGCAAGGAGACGCGCGATCTGCTGGTCGAACTCGTCGGCCTGCTGGACGATTCGGTTCGATTCAACGATCGTCTCGTGCGCGTCGACGAGCTGCGGACGATGGTGCAGGAGCACGAGACGATCTTCCGCATGGTCGGGAGCGTTTCGCAGCTCGGCGAGTTGCAAAAGTTTAGCGCGGACCGGCGGTTGAAGAAGGAGGGCGTGACGGGTGAGGCACGGGCCCGCCGGCAGTTGCAGCGAGATCGTCGTTTCGTGGACGCGCTGCTGGAGGGATGCGCGGAGTTGCGAAAGACACTCGACGAATCACTGGCGCGGTTCGACGGCGCGATGGAGCAGCGATCGTGAAGTTCATCGCCACGATTTCCGTTGATCTCGACGAGTCGCCGATGGGGTTGCGTTCTCGACTGGGGGATGAGATTGCCGGCCGGCCGGTGCTTCGCCGAACGGTGGAGCGGGTCCTTCGGGCTGACCGAATCGACTCCGTACACATTCTGTCGCCGGTTTCGCAGTCTGCCCGCGTGAAGGCGCTGGTCGACGGATTGGATGTTCGTCTGGAGACGCACGCCGAAGGCAAACCGGGATATGCCAAGCTGGTGCGGGCCGGTCGCGTGTGGGGGATGGACGGTTGGCGAGGCGGCATCGGCACGGTTTGCGTGTTTGACGAGGATATGGACGTTCCGCTGGTGGACGCCCTGGTCCGGCGGGAGTCGGCCGATGCGGCGATTTCGATTGCCGCGGGCGGGTGTCTGGTCGATTCGGCCTTGATCGATGCGATGATCGTACACCATGAGGCCCATGGCGGGGCGCTGACATTCGTGCAGGCGCCACCGGGCCTCGGTGTCGTGATTCTCGGAAGCGGGTTGCTGCCGGAGTTGGCTTCGTCGGGACAGCCGCCCGGTTTGCTGCTTGCCTACCGGCCGGACCAGCCGGGCGCCGATCTCACGGGGAAAGAGGCCTGCTTTCGTCCGCCGGCCTCGGTCGTGGAGGCGGGTGGTCGGCTGATTTGCGATTCGCGCCGTGCGTTCGAGCGAGTCGAGGCGCTGCTTGCGGATGGGGCGGAAACGTGGAACGCGGAACGAATCGCTCGGTGGTTGCTGGAGCGGGGAGCGAATCACGTGGAGGCGGTGCCCGAGGAGATCGAAATCGAGTTGACGACCGACGATCCGTCGGACGGCGGTTCGTTGCTGCACCCGCGCGTCTCGGCCGGGGCCGGGCGCGGTCCGATCTCGTTGGATGTGGTTCGTTCGGTCATCGATTCGATTGATGGATACGATGACGTACGGATCGTGTTGGGCGGATTCGGCGAGCCGTGCCTTCATCCGCGGTTTGCGGAGATCTGCGGGATGTTGCGAAACTCGGCGGTCGCCGCCATCGCCGTTCGAACCGACGGTACCGTGGGCGATCCGGCGGTGGAGGACGCGCTGTTCGAGACACCGATCGATGCGGTCGAGGTGACGCTGGATGCCGTCACCGCCGAGACGTATCGACTGGTTCACGGGTCGGATCGGTTTGACGAAGTGGTCGCTCGGTTTGATCGCTGGATCGATCGTCGAATGTCGGGCAGCAACGTGCTGCCGCTGCTGGTGCCGTCGTTCGTGAAGGCGAGCGAGACGCTGCACGAACTCGAGTCGTTCTTCGATACGTGGATGCGGAGGCTGGGCATGGTTCTGGTGACGGGCTATAGCCATCGGGCGGGTCAGCTCGAGCGCCGGGCGGTGGCACAGACGGCTCCGCCGCGGAGGAGTGTTTGTCGTCGAACGCTCTCGCGAACGGTGGTGTTGGCCGACGGTGGCGTGACGACCTGCGATCAAGACCCGGCCGGTCAACAGGTGTTGGGAAGCGCTCGGGAATCCGCGCTCCTGGAGTTATGGCAGTCGAAATCGATCGGGGCGATACGGTCGGGGGAATGGAGCACGATGCCGCTTTGCCCGTCATGCGACGAATGGCATCGTCCTTGAACGGGGCCAGGATGTCGCTTCGGTTCGCTATTTGCCTCGGCCCGCCAGGATGGCCATCACACCGGTGGCGATCGAAAGCAGTATCAAACTGACGAATACCGCGATGTAGACGGTGCCGCCCGAGATCGGGTCGATGATGGTCGCCGGCCAGACGCCCTGGATTTGGGCGGAGGTGACGAGTCCGACCAGCAGCATTCCGAACAGGCCCAGGACCATGCAGATGTTCAGCGGTACGGAACCGGCCATGGCGCTG
>JAPULF010000523.1 GCA_027295245.1 Planctomycetota bacterium | reverse complement strand
GGCGCATGGGTGCGACTCTCACTTGTTCCGTTTTGCGATCCGTTGCGATCGGTAGAGCCGGCAGGGCGAGCGGCGCTTGCTCTTGGCGAGATTGACTGCCACGGTTTTCGGGTCGGTGAGATGGAGTACGTGATCGCAATCCGGGTCATGGTAGTGGGCCGCATTCTTGCCGATGACGACTTTCCGTTTGCCGGCACGACCCTCCAACGGTTTCCAGACGCCGCGGTTCTCCCAGGCTGCATCATGTTCTTCCTTCTCGTACGCTGGACGCCGATCGAACCGAACTTCATGGTCGAGCCAGCCGAAACCCTGGTGAAGCAACTCGATTCCGAGATCGCGATCACCCTTAAGGTAGACCCGGCCTACGATCCGACCGAGAGAATCGCGACGGAGCGCCATGCCCATGGACGTATCGTACGCCAGGAGGACCTTTCGTCCACGGGTCTGCTCTCGAATGAAACGGCACACTTCCTTTGCATGCCACTGTCCCTCTTCCGGGCACGATACGCCGAGCAATCTAAGCTTGTCGCCCGAATCCAGCACGAGGGTGCCGCCTTCAAGAACATCTTTGACCCGCACAAGAACCGGAGCCGGCGACGATCCCATTTCGCCGGACGTCGGACCGCCGTCCTTCTCAGCCCGATCCTCGGTTGGGGGCTTGGGAGGTTTGGCCGGCGGGGGTTGTTCGCTTTCCTTGTCCGCCAAGCGTTGACAGAACTTGCAAAGGCGCCTTCCGCTCGCTTCCGCCTCCGCCTTCGAGCCGAATCGAACCAAGTTGGCGTCGCCGATTCTCTTCGCATAGCTGCAAAGGCGGGAATGATAGACCTTGCTCCTCTTGGTTGCGACGATTTGATCATCCGCCGACGGGTCACGATCGGATTTGGGTTGGGCAACTGCGGAAGACACCCCGCCCGCGACAAAGAAAACAGCCGCGAAGCCGAGACAACGAACGGAGTCGCCGAGGGAAGTTTTCATGAGAATCGCCTCGCCTGACCCCGGGGCCACGATGCACTGAATTGTAATCTCGGGCGCCGGTCCGATCCGGGCCGCCGTCCGCTATTCCGCCTTTCGAAAGACCGCTACCACATCCTCGATCGGAACCACAAATAGTTGATTGTCCCCCTCGAAATCGACGGGTATTGCATGCTTGGGATTGAACAAGACCTTGTCATAACGCTTGAGCGGGAAATCGTCGTCGTTCTGAATCTGGGTGGCAACCGCAACGATTCGGCCGGTGATTGTCGGTATTTCCATATTGTCCGGCAGTTGTATTCCACCGCGCGTCGTCTTCTTGTCCTTATCCTTGCGGATGAGGACCCTCTTACCCAACGGATCGACAGTTTCAAGTTTGGCGATACGTGTATTGGCTTGTGATTCTGCCATTGGATGCTCCGGTCAGTGCCGCGCGAACGTACAACCCTGAGGCACTTTGATTATAACCGTGCGCGTCACCGACGCAACCGACCCCCTGGACTTCAAGGCGCGGCCTCAGCGCCGCGTTATTATCCACCGGAGGGGTCGTTCTCAGAGGTTTTCGGCCCATGCCCAAGGCCCAGTGAAGTTCCAGCGCGAGACCCTACCGGGTGGTGAGAACGTGTTCGCCGCGCTATTCGCGAACGAGATCAAGCACCCTGGCCGCCGGTGAAAACCACCCGTCACGTTCGGCGAGCCGCCGAATGGCGCGTGCGGAGCCCTGGTGAACACTCCCAACCACGCAATACCCCAAGCGAGGTGGTCGTACACGATGATGAAGTCGCCGTCCCGTTCCCAACGCGACAACGGTTCTTCGCTCAAGTAGGACTCCACCTCATTCGGACTCGGGAAGCCGGTACTGGAAACCCACGGGTTGCCCCATGGCCTTGTCGGATCATGATTGGGCATCCAGCGATCGGTTCGATTCAGATTAGCGTGTGCGAACCCATAGTTTCGCACACATCGAATCCGTTCTACGCAAAGATCGCCCCAAAGTACGGATTGTCCGGGTCGTCTCCAACAAACTTCGAATGTTGACTGCGCCCGGCCAGCAATGATTCCAGAATCGGGATGCGCGTCCGCCTGTTTCCCGGGTAGAGGTTTTCGATCGACGCCGCGTGCTGTGTGTACGTCATCGGATTGTGATCGATCTTCTCACGAAACACATCGAAGGCCTCGTGCGTGACACTTCGCGGGTTGTCACCGGTTCTGGCGCCGTGGTAGCCGATCTCGAATCCGTCGGCCTGCAATTCGCGGATGAAATCGAAATACTCGTGGTCCAACAGCGACTGGGCGAAGAACCGATAGCCAGGCTCGGATTTCAGCGGCCAAACCGTTTTCGTGGACTTGATTCCCAGGTCGCGGAGCAGTCGATATGCGGGCCCGGTCTTCGCAACGGTGGCGTCGTCCCTGTCGTCGAATAGCGCGAATGCAAACTTCCTGTCCTCTGCCACCGACTCCTTTCCGACCGCCGACGCATGGACTCTCTCCAATCATGGATTTCGTCTGAAGGCGCGCTTCGCCCATTGCTTGAGCCGGGCGGCTTTCTTTGCCGCGGAGCGGGCGGTCATCAGTAATCGCGAACTCTGAATGAACCCGGGATTCTCAACAAGCCGGGCATTAAACTTTGCCTTGTAGTCTCCTCTGCCCATCAGGTCGTATTGCGTGAGTCGCCGACGGGCGGCCTCACACATGGCGTGGTATCGTGCAAGCTCGTTGGGATGGTGCCTCAGCCATTGCCGATATGAAGCGGAACCGAACGAATGAAGCCAGCCGTTGCCGCAAATATCGATTCGAGTCGCAATGCAAGCGTCACCGAGCATGACCTGCGTTGCCAGAAGACGGCCGGTCGGCATCAAGTGATTCCACAATGCCCGCACGCGATTCCTGGTGTACGAAGGCACGCGACCGGACTTTTCGAATACCTCGAGCAATTGGTCGTAGTAACGGTCGACGAACGAGGAATCGGTCGCGAAAGTCGCCTCGATTTCACCCTTGAGTCCCCGACGAATCACCTTGCGAGTGGACTTGCTGAAACTCGCCAGAATCCCCTCCGAATCCACTGCGATTGTCGCGACATAGGTGCCGGTGGGGGCGTAGAGACACCCAATCGGCCGCACGGCGTCGACATCGACGGTATGCGGTCGAACCTCTGCGTGTCGAAATCCCTCGCGCCGCAGCGTTTGGAAGATGGCCTCATAGAGTTCACGCGTTTGCGTCCCAGGCCCAACAACCGGGCCCATGTACGGCGTCGTCCAGCCCGGCAAAGGGCAACCGAAGACTGAAAGCGGCCCTTTGCGGACCGAGAACCCTGGAA
>JAPULF010000522.1 GCA_027295245.1 Planctomycetota bacterium | reverse complement strand
CGCGACGACGCCGAGCGACGTCAGCTCCATCGGCACCCGCTCGCGCATATAGAGCACGAGAGCGATGAGGATGACGCCGTAGGCGAGCGCCATGTGAGGCGTGAAGATAACCGCTTCCATGTCGTCATCTTCCCCGCGCGTTGATCACGACGGTGCCGCACAGGAAATCGTGCAGCGCTCGGCCGCGCATGTTGAACAGGACGACGAGCATGATCAGCCAACCGGTGAACGCGACCGAGATGTAAAACGCGGCGGTCAACAGCGCCGCCAGAATATGGTCGGGACGTCCACCGTCGAGGCGGCGCACCTGCAGCCCGAAAAGGCGCATGCCGAAGGTCGCCGATTCCGGGCCGCCGATCAATAGTGTGTGGTAGCAGATGGGTACGGCGATCAGCATGACGCCCAGAAGCGGCATCAGCAGGCCGAAGGTGAGGACGCCGAGCATCCAGAAGACTACCGCGACGACCGCAACCGTGGGCGCGATAACCAAAAGGTCGACCAGATAGGCCAGCAGCCGCCGCATCGTCACGCCGTCATAGCTCTCGGGGTAGGCGAGATGGTCGAGCCACGGCGCGCCCGCCTCCGGGGCGGGGACGATCTCGGAATTCTGCGGTGTCGGTTCCATCGGCGCCTGACGCGGTTGACTGCGTGTAATCTGGGACCAAATCGCCGCCGGGGCAATGTTTGGCACGGTTGCTGCCGGCGGGGATCGCGCGTTAACTTCGCATCATCGAAGACCTGCGAGGACAGATGATCGACACGCGAGAATTCCGCGACGCCATCGGGAGCCGGGGCGACGATTGTACCCGCGGTTGGCTCCGACGGCGAGCTTCTCGGCATCACGGCGATTGGCGCAATGTCGGCGTCGGGCTCGATTGTCGGCTAGTTTTCGACGGCCGCGCGCTTATCATGGTTAGGAATGGGTCGTCTGATTAATCTAGAAGTCCTAGCGGGTTATTCACGAAATTTCCAATCAAGAGGGTACCTCAATGAGCGACAACCATAAGGGAAACTGTTTCTGTGGAGCCGTCGAGATCGAGGTGTCCGGTGCGCCGGAAGCCATGGGCTATTGCCACTGTGAATCCTGCCGGTCCTGGTCGGCGGGACCCGTGAATGCCTTCACGTTATGGCAGGCCGGGTCCGTACGGATCGCGGAGGGCGCCGAACATGTCGGCACACACAGCAAAACCGAACGCAGCGAGCGGCAATTCTGCACGAAATGCGGCGGCCACATCATGACCGTTCATCCACATTGGGGCCTGATAGATGTCTACGCCGCGATTCTGCCAGGTTTGAAGTTCGAGCCTGCTGTTCACGTGAATTATGCACAGACGGTCCTGCCGATGAAGGACGGCCTCCCCAAACTGAAAGATTTTCCCGCGGAACTCGGTGGCTCCGGTGACGCCGTACCGGAGTGAGCCGGGCCCGATCGGTTCGGGTTCGCGGCGTAGAACCATCCGACTGCCGCTTCACGGCGGGAAGCGATAGACCGCCGCACCACGGCTCGTTGGCCACCAGCCTGCCGAACCAAGCGTCAATTCCAAGGGTCTTTATCACTGTTCCTTGGTATGAAGCGCCCACTTCAATCTTTAGCGGCGTTCACACGGGCCCGTTTAACTGCCTATCGGGCGAAGGCTACATTCCCGTGTCGGGATCTCTGTTTTCGAAAATTCGAGACTCGAAACTTCCGGCGGTTCATCAACGAAGACATCGCCCGGTTCGTCGCCGCGTCGATATTCATCGAAATACATTGCGAACGGCAAGACCCCAAAATCGGTGATGACGTCGCGATAGACGCCGAATTTGAAATACTGAAGATCCCCGAGGCCAGGTGCGCGAATTCGCCCCTTTGCAATGGCCATCAAATCACTCAGCGAGGCGAATCGATTCGCCGCGGCGTAGGCTCGAATCTCGCCTTTCCCCGTTTCGCTGGCTTTGACGAAAAATACGACATCAACCCAGCCGACACAGGGATCGGGAAGAAGGCCCGGCGGCCCGCCATTCGGCCCGCTTACATTGACATTCGAATCCATTCGGCCCGCGTCATCCGTCCACATACAGGGCGCATTGCCCTCATCGGTGGCGAAGGTCTTGAGCTTTGCGTCAAAATTCCCTGGTGCCTTGGCGAGGAGCACTCGGCACTCGTCCTTCTCATTTTTCAGATCGTCATCCTGCAATGTTATGTGGAACACGCCGTTATCGAAGCGCAGAGCCAAAAACGGACTACCGTCGCTTTTCTCTCGTTTCCACTGCGCGAGGATAAACCGCTCGGAATTGCGCTCTCGAATTTGACCTTCCAATCGAAAGCTGAAGCCATACCAGCCCGGTTTCGCATAGCGACGCCAAACCCGTTCCCGCACTTCTGTTTTTTGAAGACATACCTGCCGGTTGACACCGTCAACATCTTCTACCGTACAGTCGTGCAGGAAATCCTCGTCTACGCCGATCCAGGCGGCGGCCCCGCCGCGAAATACCGAATGGTCCTGAATTCTCAGTTGGTCGTTCTCGATGACATAGCGACCTATCCATACCGACCTCTTCAGGCATTCCTTTCCGCCGAGGCACGAACTTCCGAAATCGTCCTCGACGGCATAGGCGAACGCGCCATTCGTCACGAGCAACAGTATGACGATGGGCGTCCATCCAAAGCGCTTCGAAAGTTGATCAACCATTCCGACCGCTAACCGTCATCGCCCGTCACCGAGGGGTGCACGGGCATGGCGTCGTGGACCTCGAGGCCGTCCGGTATGACCATCCAGTCGGGCATCGATCGCGCGAAGACGACGGCTTCGAGGTCGTACCAGAAGGTCGGCTGGTCGAAGGTGCCGCCGGCGATGCCGGTCCATCCCGGTCGCAACTCGAGGGTCCA
>JAPULF010000521.1 GCA_027295245.1 Planctomycetota bacterium | reverse complement strand
CCGTTTCAAACTTGGGTAGCGCCTCCGCCGATCGGCCCAGGGAGCGCAGGCATGCGGCCACGTTGTGCAGGCTGCCCGCGACGGCGGGATGGTCGCCGGGGTGGAGCTGCTCGTTGATCTCCAGCGCCCGCCGGGCCAGCCGCAGGGCCTCCTGCGAGCGGGCGTTGTCGTTGAGGATCTGTGAAATCGTCAGCAGCAGGGCGGCCTCCGTCTCCGGTTGGTCCTTCAACTCGCCGGCGTCGAGCAACACGACGGCCTGCTCCATCGCATCCGTGACCAGGAACCCCTGCGCCCCGCCCTGGTTTGGATCGGAGGACACCAGCGCCTTGGTCACGAACTCGTTGATCGCCTCGGCCTTGTCGCGCGCTTTTTCCGCCCGCTGGCGCTCGCGGCTCTGTTCATCCCGAGCTGCGGTGGCCTTCTCCCGGGCGACTTCGGCGACCTGCCGAGCCTCTTGCTCTTGCTGCGCCAACCGGTTGTAGCGGTCGGCCTGCAGGCTCGCGTACACCGCGAATACGCTCAAGCCCACGACGAAAGCCAAACCGACCGCGACCGCCCAGCGGTGGCGCCGCAGGCTCTTGCCGAGTACGTACAGTGTCGAATCGCGCTTTGCCTCGATCGGCTCGCCCGCCAGAAAACATCGAACTTCGCGGGCCAATTCCCCCGCCGTTTGGTAGCGCCGCTC
The DNA here is from genome assembly GCA_027295245.1 of Planctomycetota bacterium. Lineage (GTDB taxonomy): Bacteria > Planctomycetota > Phycisphaerae > UBA1845 > UTPLA1 > JAPULF01. The sequence goes on along the minus strand of JAPULF010000521.1, from coordinate 1,820 downwards.
CGGTTCCTTGCGGAGGCATTTGAGGATGATGCAATCAACCTCATCGTTGATATCACGTTGAAGGGCGCCGGGGCGGGCCGGGTCGTCATTCATGATGCGGCCCATCACATCTCGAATATTGCCGGTCACCTCGTACGGAAACTTCGAGGTCAGCATCTGAAACAGGATCACGCCGAGTGAATAGACGTCGGTTCGCAGGTCGAGATCGGACAGCCCGCGGGCCTGTTCCGGGCTGGCCCAGGGAAGCGAGCCCATGAATTGGCCGGTGATGGTCAGGGCCGACGCCTCGGGCTCCTCGGAGGCCGGGTCCGATTCGCCCGCGGTCATCTTTGCCAAACCAAAGTCCAGCACGTGCGGATTACCGTCGGCGTCGACGCGGACGTTGGCGGGCTTGAGATCGCGATGGATCACGCCGCGCAGATGGGCCGCGTTCACGGCCTCGCAGATCTTGGCGAACAGTTCCAGCGTTTCATTGATTGGAGAACCGTCCCGGTCGACCCGTCGCTCCTTCATGTAGCGGTCGAGGGGTTGTCCGGAGATGTGGTCCATCACGAAATAGAAGTTTCCGGCGGCCGCCGTGCCGCTTTCGTGAACCGCGACGATGTTGGGGTGCCGCAGCGATGCCAGAATCTGCACCTCGCGTTCGAAGCGGGCCAGCTCGCGCGGACCGGCGAATGCCCCCTCCTTCAAGACCTTGATGGCCACCTCGCGCTTCGTGGATTCCTGGATCGCGCGATATACCACACCCTGACCGCCGCGGTGGATCTCGTTCAGGATCTCGTAGCCCGGGAACGAATTGGCAGAAACCGCCGATGGTTGCTCGCGGCCAACGCGGTTGAGGCCGGCGGGCCTGAGACTGGCGGACGCGCCCTCGGCCACCCGTTGCATCAAAGCCAACAGGCTCAGCTCCTGACGCAGCTCGGGCAAAAGGTCCGCTTGGTCGGCAATCACCTGTTCGTCGGAAAGCTCTTCTCCAGCGGACCGGCGCCGAAGGCAGTCTTCGACCACGCGGCGGATACGCGCAGCCCGTCGGTTCTCCTGACTTTCGGACGATGAATTACCCATGTTCGGCCTCCTCGGGCCGATGTCGAATCGCCGCCGGAACGCGGAAGCGGATAGCGGCCCAACATACAGAACGTAAAAATCGCCGTTCGTTGCCTATTTGCGGCTAAAGTATTTCGAAACCTCGCCTAACGATTTCCGCAGTTGCTGAAGACCTCGGCTGCACAGCTTGTGCACCGACCACTCGGAACGCTCCATTTTCGAGGCCGTGTCCGAAACACTCATGCCTTCGAGGAAGCGAAGCTTCAGGGCTTCGCGGTAGTCCGGCTTTAACTGGGCCAGGGCGACATGAACCGCCGCCACAACCTCGTGTCCTGCGGCCGACCGACTTGGCGTGTGAGAATCCACCTGAAGCAGCTCCAGCAAAGGCATGATGGTGCTTGCCGAGTCTGCGACCTGAACGGGCTCGCGTCCGCCGCCGCGTTTGGCCGCGCGTTGAGCCCGGACAATGTCGATTAGGCGGTTGTCGGCGATCGTCACAAGCCACCGATAGAAAGCCATGTCGCCCTTGTCCCGAAATGCTCGGATGGCGCCGAACACTTCCACATAGACCTCCTGGAGCACATCCTCCGGCGAGGTCATTCTGTTCAAGAAAGTCGGAAGCTTCCGTTTGATCCTGGCGAGAAGTCGCCGTTGATATGGAATGAGCAGGCGCTGCAGCGCCAAATGCTCCCCCTCAACCGCGCGTGCCAACAATTCGCTCTCTTCTGGCGACATCAGCTTCGATTATACCTACCGACCCCTTCACGGATCAATCG
>JAPULF010000520.1 GCA_027295245.1 Planctomycetota bacterium | reverse complement strand
GTGTCTTGCGAAGGGACCCAGACCGCGTCTACCGGCCGCGCTGGGGATTCTCCCCAGTCGCAAGACCAAACGCTGCCAGTGTCCGATTTTCCATTCAATTTGCCGCCGCGTCCCATTCGCTGCATAATTCAGTCGTGATTGTGGCGGACACTATCGCCGCAAACGTTTCAATAAACGCCCTCTCCCGGCGGCTGGCCCAACCTGGAGGCCCCTTCGCCGTGAGTGGGTTATGGGGTTCTGCTGCGCCTTTTATTTCGGCTTTCATCGCAGAGCGGCTTCGACGACCGCTCCTGTACGTCACCGCACATCTCAACCAGGCCGACGACGCCCGCGACGACATAGAAACCTTCTCGGGTCGACCCGCCGAACTCCTGCCCGCGTGGGAAACCGTCCCCGGTGAAGGAGCCGGGTCCGGGGAAATCGCCGCCGAACGGACCCGCCTGTGTGCCAACCTGATACGAAGTTCGGAATCGGGGGCCGAACCCACTGACACCGATGCCCGGTCCTCCATCCCGATCCTCGTCGCGCCCATCCAGGCCCTGATGCAACCGGTCCCGTCCCCGGCAGGGCTCGACGCCAACACCCTGACCTTCCGGGTAAACCAGGAAGTCGCCCCCGAGCGAATCACGCGTTGGCTCGTCGATCGTGGATTCGAAGGACTCGATCAAGTCGAGCAGCCCGGGGACTTCGCCCTGCGCGGCGGAATCCTGGATATCTTCGCGTCCGCCGACACCGATCCGATCCGCATCGAATTCTTCGGAGACCGCATCGAGTCAATCCGTCGCTTCGAGCCCGGCTCTCAGAGATCGGTCAACACAATCGACGCCACCCGAATCACCCTTCCGCCCGATCCCGCCGCGGCCGCGCCCACCCAGACGACGTCTCTCCTCAACTACCTCCCGGCCGAAACGTTGATCGTCCTGCACGAGCCGGTCGAGACGATAGAAGTCGCCAAGATCGTCCTGGATCGCCTCGCAAATCCTGTCGGACACTATCCCATCGATGCCATTCTCGAAAAGTCGACCGCCTTTCAACAGTTATTCCTCTCGCGATTCCCCACGGCCGCCGCGGACGACGCCGACAGCTATACACTTTCCTGCGAGACCCCCCCCAACTTTGAATCCAATTCCGCCGACGCCGTCCAGCAGCTCGTCTCCATCGCGGAGGATGAGAACGTCGTGGTGTATTGCGACAATCTCGGCGAGCAGCAACGCCTCCGCGAAATGATCGATCAGTGCCTCCAGCTTGCGGCCAAGACCGGCGACACCAAGGTCCGACAGCCCAAGATCGAAATGAAAATCGGCCAAATCCACCAGGGATTCCGGTGGCGCCCCGCGACCGACGGGCCGACCGACGCCGGCCGGACCCTGACGGTCCTGCCGCATCACGAACTGTTCCACAGGTACACGCAGAAGCGCCGCATGCGCAAGGTCGCCGCCACGCGGCCCATCGACTCGTTCATCGACCTCGCCGAGGGCGACTACGTCGTCCACGTCATCCACGGCATCGGACGCTACATCGGCATGAAAACCATGCGCAAGGGCGACTCAAAAAAGAGCGAGGAGTATCTCACCCTCCGCTTCGCCGACAAAGCCGTCATACACGTCCCCGTCTCGCAGATCGACCTCGTACAGAAATACATAGGCAGCGGAGCCGCACGCCCCATCCTGTCCAAGCTCGGCGGAACACGATGGCAATCCACCAAGCAGAAGGTGGAAGACGCGGTCGCCGACCTCGCCGCCGACCTCCTGCGAATCCAGGCCGTCCGCGAATCACAACCCGGCATCGCCTTTCCCCAGGACACCCGTTGGCAGACCGAGTTCGAAAACGCCTTCCTCTACACCGAAACCCCCGACCAGGTCACCACCATCAAGGACATCAAGTCCGACATGGCCCGTCCCCGACCCATGGACCGGCTGATCTGCGGCGACGTCGGCTACGGAAAAACCGAACTCGCCATGCGGGCGGCCTTCAAAGTCGTCGAGTTCGGCCGCCAAGTCGCCGTGCTCGTCCCCACCACGGTCCTCGCCGAACAACACTATCGCACCTTTTCCGAACGAATGGTTGAGTACCCGTTTGTAATCGATCGACTCAATCGCTTCCGCTCCGCCCGCAAGCAGCGCGAAATCATCAACGACGCAAAGAAGGGCCGAATCGACATCCTGATCGGCACGCACCGCATCGTCTCCAAGGACGTCGACTTCGCCAACCTCGGCCTGGTCATCATCGACGAGGAACAGCGCTTCGGCGTCGAACACAAGGAACGCCTCAAGCGCCTCCGCGTCACCGTCGACGTCCTCACGCTGACCGCCACGCCCATCCCCCGAACCCTGCACATGTCCATGATCGGGCTCCGCGACATCTCCAGCCTCGCGACGCCTCCCATGGACCGCCGCGCAATCTCGACCCGCGTCACAACCTGGAACGACGATCTCATTCGCGAGGCCCTGGTCCGCGAACTCAACCGCGACGGTCAGGCCTTCTTCGTACACAACCGGGTACACTCCATAGAGACCTTCGCCAACCGAATCCGAGCGCTCGTCCCCGACGCCCGCGTGATCGTCGGCCACGGCCAAATGCCCGGCGACCAGCTCGAGGAGGTCATGATCCGCTTCATCAAACACGACGCCGACGTGCTGGTCTCCACCAACATCATCGAGTCCGGCCTCGACATCCCCAACGCCAACACGATACTCATAGACCGCGCCGACAGGTTCGGCCTCGCC
>JAPULF010000052.1 GCA_027295245.1 Planctomycetota bacterium | reverse complement strand
GACGCGCCCGCGGTCCTGGCACGCACGGCCACCCGGCCGAAGAGTCGGTGCAGCCACGTGGCTTCGATGACGATCAACTGGATTCGGTGACGGGGAATGGTCATGGCATGTTGCGTCAGGAGTCCGAATCGGGTTCTCAATTCGTCCTCGTTGCGAGTCAGCCTGAAGTCGAAGAGCGTCAAGATCGCCCATGCTACGGAGAGCAGGCGCAGGCTGACCACGATGGCGATGACGCCGCCAACGACGATCAGGGCCCCGGAGGCTAGGGTCCACTGGGTCACGCCGAGAAGGGCTTCGGCGCGGGCTTGGATTTTTTCCCACGACGGCCACAGGTCGAATTGCCACATCAGGCCCATGACCGCGGCGAGGGCCACCATGCCGCGGTTCGAAATAATGCCGTACACCATAAGGTCGGCTATTCCGGCGCGGGCTATGACGTGCTCGGGGGTTTGGGTTTCGGTCGAGATCGCCGGGTCTTCCGTCGTCGCGACCGGCAGGGTCTGGTCGGTCCGGGCGTTTTCGCGTCGCCCGGCAAATACGCGCTGCCTCATGGCGTCGGCGGCGTTCTGTGTCAGGACGCTCAATACGGCTTCGGGTTTGGCGCCGCTTGCGGAATGTATCACGACGTTCACGACGCCGAGGATCCGGTGAATGATATTTTTGGTAGTGTCTATGTTCTGGATGCGCTGATAGGGGATGTGACGCTCGTTCCGAGTCAAGATGCCTTCGCGAATGATCAGCTCGGCATCGCCGAATCGGTAGCGGAGGCTGATGTACTTGACGAGCGAATACAACATCGCCGGCACGGCAAGGACCATCGCCCAAATCTCGTAGTTGTCGCCGCGACTTCCGACCCAAAACGCCAGCACGCCCGGAATCAGGAAGCGACGAACGATCGACCCGAGATTGAACAGCAGGGAGGCCGGGTGCAGTCGCCGACCGCGGTCCTTCGATCCAGAGGCGTCAGACGGCATCGTCGCCTCCGGTCGAGACGAGGTGATCGCGGATTCGAACGGCGGTTTCGTGACCGAGACCCTCGAGCGTGACATTGGCGCTGGTCGTGCCGGCGGTGTGGATGATGAGGTGGGCCAATCCGTATTTGCGTTCTATAGGACCCTGGTTGACGTCGGTGTGTTGGACGCGCGAGCGCGGCACGTCGAGGATCGTTCGCCACAGGACGCCTTTTCGTATTTCGATTCGATGGTTGTTGACGCGATAGGATCGATGGCGGTACGCGATCGGCGGCCAGCAATGGGTCAGCCAGGCCAAACCTCCCAGGAAGGCGACGCTCCCGAGGACCACAAGGCCCAGTCTCCAGCGGAGTTCCTCGGCCAACCAGAACACGAGGACGTTGCCGACGATGACGCCGACGGCGAAGACGATGAAGACAATCCACCCGACTAGACGCTCTATGCGCACGTAGTTGGGATGGAGTTGGCGGACCGTATCGTCGTTGAGAGGGGCCGGAGCCTCGGGTTCCGATGGGGCGAGGCTTTCTGGCGGAGTTGTGGTCGGCTCAGGTTGTTCGGATGTCACGTTACCTCTTCTTTGCGATCTTGGCCCAGGTATCCTTCAACGAAACGGTCCGATTGAAGACGAGCTTGTCGTTCATCGAATCCGGATCGACGCAGAAGTAGCCGAGGCGCTCGAACTGATACCGCGTTCCGGGCTTCGCCCCTTTGACGGAGGGCTCGACCTTGGCCGCGGGGATCGATTCGAGGGACTCGGGATTGAGAAACTCCTTGTAGTCCTTTTCGTGTCCGGCATGGTCCGGATGGGGATCGGTAAACAGTCGGTCGTACAAACGTACTTCGATATCCAAGGCCTGCTCGGCCGCGACCCAGTGTAGGGTGGCCTTGACCTTGCGGCCGTCGGGGGCGTTTCCGCCGCGGGTGGCGGGGTCGTACGTGCAGCGCAACTCGACGATCTCGCCGTCGGCGTCCTTGACTGCCTCGCGGCACGTGATGAAAAACGCGTATCGCAAGCGGACCTCACGGCCGGGGGCCAGGCGAAAGAACTTCTTGGGCGGGTCCTCGAGAAAATCGCCCCGTTCTATGTAGAGAACCCGGGAGAAGGGCACCTTGCGTTTTCCGGCGGCGGGGTCTTCGGGGTTGTTCACGGCGTCGAGTTCTTCGACTTGTTCCTCCGGGAAGTTTTCGATCACGACGCGGAGCGGTCGGAGCACGGCCATGACCCGCGGGGAGGCCTTGTTGAGATGTTCGCGGGCGGCGTTTTCGAGGCGGCCGACGTCGATCACGCTGTTGAACTTGGCGACGCCGATGTCGGCGCAGAAGTTCCGGATCGACTCGGGCGGGAAACCGCGTCGCCGGAGCCCCGACAGGGTCGGCATCCTGGGGTCGTCCCAGCCTAGGACGCGTCCGTCCTTTACCAAAGCGAGCAGCTTGCGCTTGCTCATCACGGTGTAGTTCAACTCCAGTCGTGCAAACTCGATCTGCTGCGAGTGGTGAATGCCGAGGGCGTCGAGGAACCAGTCGTAGAGCGGGCGGTGATTCTCGAACTCCAGCGTGCAGATTGAGTGGGTGATCCGTTCGACGGAGTCGCCGAGGCCGTGGGCCCAGTCGTACATGGGATAGATGCACCACTTGTCGCCGGTGCGATGGTGATTGGCGTGGAGAATGCGATACATGATGGGGTCGCGCAGGTTGACGTTGGGCGAGGCCATGTCGATTTTGGCACGGAGGGTGCGGGCGCCGTCGGGGAATTCGCCTTTGCGCATTCGCTCGAAGAGGTCGAGGTTTTCGTCGGCCGCTCGGTCGCGATTCGGGCTGTTCTTGCCCGGGGCGGTGAGGGTGCCGCGGTATTCGCGGATCTGTTCGGGGGCGAGGTCGCAGACGTAGGCCTTGCCGGCCTTGATCAATTGGACGGCGTAGTCGTACATCTGCTCGAAGTAGTCGGAGGCGAAGAACAGGCGGTCTTCCCAGTTGTAGCCGAGCCAGTTGATGTCCTCGATGATCGACTTGACGTATTGCTCTTCTTCCTTGATCGGGTTGGTGTCGTCGAACCGGAGGTTGTAGAGCCCGCCGTTTTCCTCGGCGATGCCGAAGTTCAGGCAAATGCTCTTGGCGTGGCCGATGTGGAGAAAGCCGTTCGGCTCCGGGGGGAATCGGGTGCATACCCGTCCGTCCCATTTTCCGGATTTCATGTCGTCGGCGACGATCTGCCGGACGAAATCGAGACTCTTTGTTTCGGTATCCATATCTTGAGAACGTCCTTGTCTTTCGGCGGACTTCGCTCCGACCGGTGTCGGTCGCAGTCTCGCGTGGGCACCAATTTAGCGGGTGAGTGTTTGGACGGAAAGGGTCACGATCGGAAGGGGCGAGATGGGAGAGAAAATGCGGTGTGCCGAGGCGTCGGCTACGGGCTTCGCCGATTCCACATCAGCCGGGCGATCTTCCCTTTTTGCCGGCGCAGCGCTCTCGATGGAGTCCATTCGTCGAAGCTCGCGCTCAATGAAGGCCTTGACGCGCGGATAATGGTAGTGGTTCAGGCGCAGGTCCGGCCCGTAGTCGAACTGGGTCGGCTCAAATCGGCGTCGAAGTCGCTGCCTGACTTCGTCCCAATACGCCTGGGCCGTTACCGGCGACTCGCTGTTGGGAACCAGTTCTAAGGGCCACGGCGCGTATTTGGGGCTCCAATGGGATTTCGCATAGGGTTGGTCGAATCTCTTTTGTCCCTCGTGATAGCCTGGGATGAGCGGGACGGCGGAGAGGTTATCTGAATCAGGGATGATCGCCGGATACGCTAGCAACATGATCAACACCGGGACAAGCGGTTCTCCAACGATCCCAAAACCGAGCAACTCATTGGGCCCAAGCCATATCGAAGCAGGCACCCATTCGTGGGGGATCCGCGCCCGGCCTCGGCGAATCTGTACAACGTGATTTGAGGGCGCGCAGCGCAGCCCGCGGATGGACTGAGATCGGCTGACAATCAGGAGTCCGTCCCGCTGGATCAACTTTCCGTGTTTATCTTGGAATCTCAGCTCCCGTCCGCTTTCTTTGCACGGCGCGGGAAAGATAGCGATTGGGATTGCGCAACCGGTGTTTGTGAATAGTAGGGTCGCTACGGCTGGGAGCATGACTGCCTTTGCGACCGAATTGGAAAAACCGGGCGGACGGTGGCCTATTCGGGGCGGGGGCGGCGGAATGGCAGGCGCAGGAGATCGAGTTGATCGAGCGTGGTTCATGGTTTCGAGTCGCTCTCGGGTGAAAGGGAACTCCCGCGCTGCTGCGTTGAACGCGTTGTCGGCTTCGCTTTCGTCTTTATCGGCTCGATGCGCTGAAGCTCACGCTGAATGAAGGCCTTGACGCGCGGGTAATGGTAATGGTTCAGGCGCAAGTCCGGTCCAGACTTGAACCTGGTCGGTTCGAACCTTCGTCGAAGTCGCTGCAGGATTTCATCCCAATACGGATGGGCCGTTGATGGCGACTGGCCGTTGGGGGACAGGACAACGATGCCGCCGCCGATCCGCCCGGGTTCAGCGACGGCCCCGTGTGGCTCGTCGGAACTGTCTCTTTGCCAGTGGTAGCCCGGGATGAGCGGGACGAGGAAAACGCGATCCTCCTGGGGGCAGATTACCGGAATTGTTAGAATCGTTGAGAGTGACAGGCACATCAACCCGTCCAGCAGATGTTCTTCCATTATCAGCATCAATCCATAGGCGCTGCCAAAACCATGCGGCCCGATCCAAATCGT
>JAPULF010000519.1 GCA_027295245.1 Planctomycetota bacterium | reverse complement strand
GCGTTCAAAACGACCCGTATGAGCGGCTTAGCTTCGCTCGGGCCAAAGCCGCACTTGACCGATCTGATCGGGGATGATGCGACCGACGTACGGGTCCGAGTTTGTGGCTGACAAAGCGACAGTCGGAAGCAGACCCCAACGATTGCAGGCCGGCGGGTCGGGCATCATGGGGTCGGGGTCAGTTGCGGAGCGAGCATGTCGAGTCAAGCACAGCCCATTTGCGACCTTCGTTTGTCACCCGATGAAATCGGTTTCATCCTGGATGAACTCGACAGGAACGAAAACGAGGTAGCGGATTCAAAGCGAAGATCGGAACGATTCAGGTTGCGGGGGATGTCGGTCATCGTGACGGTCAAATCCCCCGATGAAAACACGATGATACCGGAGCGCGTGATTCGTGTTCGGCTTCGAAACGTGTCGCAGCACGGGCTTGCGTTTCTGTCGGGAATCATGCTTCCTCGCGGCGCGAACCTCATGCTGAAGCTGCCCATCGGCGACGGTGGCGGGACGGTCGAGAAATGGGCGGTCGTCAGGCGTTGCCGCCACATCAACGGCATGGTCCATGAAGTGGGCGCGGAGTTTGGTCGGGAGCCCGGCGGATAGCGAGAATTGCGCGATCTTGCCGCTTCCTCGTCCGTTATCCTCCGAGCGCGTGACCGGGGTTGACGATGTGTTCTTCGGCACGTATCCTCCGGAGGAAGGCAGAGGTTCCGGCAGAGGCGGCGTACAATCAAGGCCGTCTTGAATGCCGGAGATCGGACGTTTTCCTGGAGTCGGGACGGTGAATGGAGTGACCGTTCCGGTTCGTCAAAAACCTGGCGACCGCGGGGTACCGACAAGAGGTCAGGCGTTGGCCGCGGGCGGACGAAGCTGCTTGGATCGACATCGAGTCGGTCGGGCTCTACGGAATGCCTGACCGGCTTTTTTCGTGCGCGGATTTGCATCGGACGAGAGTCGTTCGGGCAGGAAGGGCGATCGATGGCAGACGACCAGAATACCGGCAACACCACCGACGAAAAGGACGTTTCGGTTGCGGAGGCCGAGCAGGACGAATCCTCGGAAGACATTCAGGCGCAGCTCAAGAAGGTGATCAAGGTCTCGGTTACGGAAGCGGGCGTCTTACGCAAGAAGATGACCGTTTCCGTCCCGCGCGAGAGCATCGATTCCGAGCAGGATTCCCAGTATCAGGAGTTGATCTCCGACTCCGTGATTCCCGGCTTTCGCCGGGGTCGGGCGCCGCGACGGCTCGTCGAAAAGCGGTTCGGGCGCGAGGTGGGCGAGCAAGTCACGACCAAGATCGTGTCGAATGCCTATATGGCCGCGATCGACAAGGAGGAGATCAAGGTCTTGGGTGACCCGCTCATGTGGGTGACGATCACCGACAAGAAAAAAGAGGGCGACGGTCAAGAACGGCTCGTGGATCTGACGACCGCCCTGCGCCACATGCGACTGCCGGATGAGGGACCGTTCGAATTCAGATGTGAAGTCGAAGTAAAGCCCGAATTCGAGTTGCCGGAACTCGATGGCATTGCGATCGAGAAGCCGACGCTGAAAATCACGGACGACGATATTTCGTCCGAAATCGATCGAATTCGGGCGCGGCGCGGCAACTATGTACCGGTCATCGATGGAAAGGTCGAGGACGACGATTTGCTCATTTGCGACCTGCGGGTGACGGTGGACGGCGAGGAGGTCAAGACGGCCGAAAACATCCAGGTTGCGGCCCGGCCCCAATGGGTCGAGGGCGTGACGTTCGAGGACTTCGGCAAAAAGGTCAAGGGCTGCAAGACCGGTGACAAGAAGGTATTCAAGGGAAAGATTCCGACCGATTACGATCGTGCAGACCTGCGTGGCAAGGAGGCCGAATTCGAATTCACCTTGAACGATATCAAGCGAATGAAGCTTCCCGAGATTGACAAGGCGTACATGGAGTCCTTGGGATTCGAGTCCGAGAAGGAATATCGGGCCTGGGTCAAGGAATCGATGGAAGGGCGGCTGCATCAGGAACTTCAGTCCGGCATGCGGCGCCAGATCGCCGAACAACTCTTGACGAGCGTCAAGTTGGAGTTGCCGGAGGGGCTTTCAACACGGCAGACGGAGCGGACGGTGACCCGCCGCGTAGTCGAGCTGCGTCGAAAAGGCGTGCCGCAAGCGGAGATCGACAAGCACGCAGACGAGTTGCGAACCGGGGCCCGAGAGCAGGCCGTGAATGAATTGAAGTTGCACTTCATTCTGGAGGAGATCGCCGAGAAGCTCGAAATAAAGGTGACCGAAGAGGAGATCAACGGCCAGATTGCGGCGATCGCACGGGCCTACGGCCGCCGATTCGACCGGGTGCGTGACGAGTTGGGGCGCGAAAACGGTTTGGAGTCGCTGTATCTGCAATTGCGTGACGACAAGTGCCTGGACCACATTCTGGAAAAGGCCAAGATTACCGAAGCCGAGGTGAAACCGAAGGCGGCAAAAAAGAAGGATTCGGCATCCGGGGCGACAAAGAAAAAGACTGAGGCGTCAAAAGTGGCAAAGACCAAGACGACAAAGTCTCCGACAAAGAAGAAGAAGACTACTAAGAAATGACGGCGCCGCAAACTCGGTGTCATGTGATATAGCCGTGCACTCGGGCGCGGCCCAGGACACAGATGTCCTCGGGACTCCACCCTCGCGGTCCCGACGCGGAATTGATGAAGGGAAAGCACATGGACAATCAGGTGAGAATCATGGGCGAGACGATGCACCCGCCACTGATGGGCGCCTATGCCCAAGGGCCGGCGCCCTACCAGCGTTATCGTGAGATGTCGATCGAGGACCTGCTCCTCGAAAATCGCATCATCTTCATGGCCGGGCCGATTAACGACCGGACGGCGAGTTTGGTGATCATGCGGATGTTGTATCTTCAGAGTCTCAAGAAAGACCAGGACATCAACCTGTACATCAACTGTCCGGGCGGCATGGTGGATCAGACCCTTGCGATCTACGACACCATGCAGCACCTGACATGCGGCATTGCGACCTATTCGATCGGTCAGGCCGCGAGCGGAGGGGCGGTCATCCTCGCGGCCGGCACGAAGGGCAAGCGGTACGCCCTGCCGAACAGTAAGATCATGCTGCACCAGCCGTGGGGCGGCATCACCGGCGCGGCGGAGGACATTCGCATTCAGGCGGAGGAGATTCTCCGTGACAAAAAGGCGATGAATGCGATCCTCGCGAAACATTCGAACATGACCGCGGAAAAAATCGAGGAAGAGACCGAGCGGGATCGGTTCCTGGATCCAAAGGAGGCAGTGGAATGGGGGCTGGTCGACGAGATTGTCGAGCCGCACGTCAAGCCGGACGAGAAAAAGGACAAGAAGTAGTCGCGTTGGGGTGAGGTTGCACAGGGCTTTGACAAGGAGAGTCGCATGGCCGCCGGGAATTCGACGCTAATACCCTTTGTTATTGAGAAAACCGGCCGCGGCGAGCGGTCGTATGACATCTACTCGAGGCTTCTGAAGGATCGGGTCATTTTTCTGGCTGGCTCAATGGATGACGACATGGCAAACGTCATTGTCGCCCAAATGCTGTTCCTGTCGAACAAGGACCCGCACTCGGACATTCACTTTTACGTTAATTCGCCGGGCGGCAGCGTGTCTGCCGGGTTGGCGATCTACGACACCATGTGTTTTCTTCGGTGTGACGTGGCGACCTATTGTGTCGGCTTGGCGGCCAGCATGGGCGCGATTCTGCTGAGCGGCGGGGCGAAGGGCAAGCGATTTGCCCTGCCCCATTCGCGTATCCTGCTTCACCAGCCACTCATCGGCGGCGTCATGCAGGGCGTGGCGACCGACCTGTCCATCGAGGCGAAAGAGATACTCCGACTTCGCGATGTCCTTTATGGCATATGGGCCAAGCACACCGGCACCGACAAGAAAAAAATTCAAAAGGACTGCGACCGCAATCTCTGGTTGGATCCGACCGAAGCCCTGGAATACGGGCTCGTGGATCAGATTCTCGAGCGCCAGCCCGAGTCCATGCGGCCCGCCAAACCAACTGAAGACTGATGCGATTGCCCCATGGCCGAGTACGACGCCTCGTGCCGGCAATTCTTGCGATTGCCGGCCTGCCCGCTCTGATGGGTGGTTGTCCCCCGCAACGCCCCCCGGCGGTGAATACCGAGATAGCAGAACTCAAAGAGGAGTCCGCGGCCCGGTCGCGACAAATCGTCGCGCTGGAATCGCAGTTGCGGACCCAGTCTAAACAGATTCGCGAACTAATGGCCCTGCCCGCGGATCAGAGGCTGGCGTCCATCCCGCACGTCGTGCGAATCGAACTGGCAGCGCTGTCCGGGGGATATGACGAGCAGGACGACGGCATTGATGAAGGCATCGTCGTGTACCTTCAGCCGATCGATCAGGACGGTGACCGGATCAAGGCTGCGGGGACCGCCACCGTGAGACTGGTCGATCTCGCCAATCCCCCTCCGGAACAGGGGGTCGGGACCGTGTCGCTGGGTGTGGAGCAGCTCAGGGCGTGTTGGTATGGCCGGATTTCGTCGCACTTCACCATCAAGGTCCCTTGGGCGGGTGGGGCCGCAAGGGCACATCATTCACCGATTACCGCTGTCGTCAGCTTCACCGAGCACCTGACGGGGCGCACTTTCGGCGCACAAGCGGCATTTGAAGTCACCGGCGTCCAAAATCCGTCGGATGCACCGTAGGCTCCGCATTCATCCCCGAGATCCCAATCACCGGTCGGCGGCCTTCAGGCCAACGGTGCGACATGCCGGTTCGAGTCATCGAATGGACCGTGCGGGAACGGCACGTCGGCCCCCGACGATTCCTTGATGCTTGCCAAATCGAGGTTTAGAATCACGCGCGGGACCTCCCAGGTCGACGACGCTCGAATGGATGGGCCGGCAATCGGCTTTGGCCGTCAGGACCGGCCGTCATCGACCTACAGCCCTTCACGGACGCGGACAAAAGGCGGAAGGCCTACCTCGACGATGCCAGCACGCAGGCCTCGGAAACACGTGAACTTGGACCGAAAGAATGCCCTGCCGACGATTGCCGGCAACTTGGTTGGTGTTGGCGACCGGAAACGGCCGTTTAATAGGTGGAATGCCGTCCGGTAACAAGATCGCCGTGATTCGGGGCGGATACCGGTGCCGTCGCGGCGATCACGATCGGAAATGCGACGGTGGCCGGTTTTGCGCTCTGCCGTTTACCTCGGCCCCAGGCCGTGTGGAAACCGCCGTCGCGGACCTGGAACGGCCGTGGCGAGGGCGCGGTGTTGACCGATACGCATTGAGGATGCTGCGATGAGCGCGCAACCGGGATTGTCTGAACGGAAGGATGCATGCGTGCGCTTGGTGGCGCTTTACCGCAACGCCCGCCAACCGGTGCGGGGACTCCCCAAATCGCTGACCCTCATGGGGCGGGGCGCCGAGTGCGACATCATCCTGGCTTCGGAAAGTGTAGGTCGGGCGCACGCTGTCATCGCCCGGCTGGGCAATGCGGTATACCTGTGCGATTTGGGTACCCCCGCGGGCACCCAAATCGAAGGTCGATCGGTTCGATGGGCCAAGCTGGGCGACCGGCAGGAATTGGTCATGGGGCGCTTCCAGTTTCGGATCGAGCTTGATCTGCCGGATCGCGAACCGACCGGAGAATCACCGGTTTTCAGTCTGTACGACCCGGCATCGGGCTCCGGTGTGACCAGCACCGATCCGGTGCTTGTCGTCGGTAGTGATCCGGGATGCGATCTCGTATTGGAATCGGAGGAAGTTGAATCTCGGCATTGCATGGTGGTTTGGACGGACCAGGGCCCGGTCGTCCGCGACCTCGGAACAGAAACCGGCACGCGACACAATCAACGTCGCGTGGCCATGAGTCGACTGTTGGCCGGGGACCGGCTTGGAGTCGGGCCGTTCGAGTTGACGTTCAACGTTGAAACGAGGCCGAAGTCCAGCGACGGCGACTTTGCCGGCGGCGCCAACGCGGACGGCGATGACGAACCTACTGCGATCGTTTCCGGACGATTGGGCCGCGCCCAGTTGCCGCTTCTCGATGAACTGTGGCAGTCGGACGCGGGTACGGAAGCTGCGTTGATGGCCGAAACGGGCAGGGACTTGGACCTGCTGAATAAGGCCTCGGCGCGGGTTGCGGAAGCGAGCGCTGAAATCGAGAAGCACGACGATGAGGCATCGGCCCTCGCGGCGCTCAGCCAACGGGCGGCCGACGGGCCTGACCCTGAACCCGTGGCCAATCAAACAGAGAGGCAGCTCTCAATGTCCAGTGGACGGGAAGCCGGAAGTGCGATCGTTGCCCAAGCCAACGTGGGTCAGGACCGGGGGCCGGGTAGCGAGGATCCCGGCGACGCCGGCCGCGAGCCGAATGCGAACAACATACGCGATCAGATTCTGCAGCAGGCGGTTCACCTGCAGCGACGGCGCGATATTGACAAGGGCCGAGTCTCTCCGCCGCCGCCGGCTCGATCGGATTCGGCGGATAATCGGGAGGGCGTGTCGGGCGGATCGCGTGCGGCCACTCCGGATGCCCCAAACTTTGCAACCCGGGCCGACCCCGAGCTTGGAGGGAATGAGTCGGCCGAGCGTGAACGGGCATGGCAACGAACCAAGGCCAGGCTGGAGATGGAGCTGGCCCAGGCTCGCGACGAAGCCAAGCGCGTCAAGGAGAAACTGACCCGCCAAATCGAGATGCACGGCGCGGTCGAGGCCCGGAGTCGAAAGCTCGATCAGCGCGTGGCCCAATTGCGAGAGCGAGTCGCGGGCGCGCAAGAAGCGTTGGATGAGCGTGCCCGGAGCATGCGGTCGGGCCTGAAGCGGGAACGGGATCGACTCAAGGCCAGGCAAGTCGAACTTCAACAACAGGCCGACGAGATGGAGGGGGCGGTTCGCGAGCAGCGACTTACGGCGGAACGCGAGTTTTCGGAGAAGTTCGGCAAATTGGAGAAAATGCAGGGCGAGGTTCAGACCACGCGCGATGCGCTCGACGCCCGCGAACAGGAACTCGAAGAGTTTCAAACGACGACCCGCGCGGATTTAGCGAAACGCGAGGCCGAATTCGAGGCCCGCCGGACAGAACTGCAGGAGCGCAGCGACGAATTCGACCGGCGCGCCGAAGCGAACCTTTCGGAATACCAGTCGGAGTTGGCGGCGGGTCGAAAGGAACTGGAAGCACGTTTCGCGGAAAGAACGGCGGAACTCGAGGCGGAACTTGCGAGAAAGAATTCCGAATTCGAGGCGGAGTTTGCGAGAAAGAAGTCCGAATTCGAGGCGAATCAAAGCGAATCGTCTGCCGAACTCGAGGCGGAGCTGGCGAGACAGAAGTCCGAATTCGAGGCGAAACAAAGCGCATTCTCTGCCGAACTCGAGGCGTCCGAGCGATCGGGCATCAGCAAATTCGCGAAGGAGGAGGCGGAACTCGAAGAACGTTGGGCCGAGTTGGAGGCCCACCGGGAAGAGTTGAATCGGGCTGCGCGGGCGAGGCTGGCCGAACGGGAGGCCGAACTTGACGCCCAACGGCGGGAATTGGCGGACCGCGAACTGGAATTGGAGGCGGAAGCCCGGTCCCGGCTGGACGGAAAAGATGCGGAGCTTGCGGCCGAGCGCAAGAAGCTGGCCGACCGCGAACGGGAACTGGAAGAAGAGGCCCGGGCCAAGTGGGTCCAGAAAGAGGCCGATCTGGCAACGGCGCGGAGAGACCTGGAGGAAAGCCGTCGTCAAATCGAAGTAGATCAGGAGGCGTCGCTCGCGGAACAGCGAAAACAACTGACCGACCGGCGGCGCGAGTTGGAGGCATCCCACGCAGCGGCGATGGAACGCCAGGAAGCTGCGCTGACCAAGCGATTGCAGGAAATCGACGAACGCGGCCGTATCGAACAGGAGTCCAAGTCGGTCGAACTGGAGCAGGAAGCCAACGCGCGAGTCGCGGATGCCGAGTTGGGGATCGCGGCACGCCGCTCCGAGTACGAAGCAAAAATGCAGACCCTGCAGCAGCGCGAAGAGGATCTCGATCGCGTCAGCGAGCAACTGTCCGCACGGGACAGCGCCTTGGCCGGCCGCAAGTCGGAGATTCAACGCCACAATGATGACGTCGCAACGCGCGCGACTGAACTCGACAAGCGCGACGGCGAACTGGCGCGACTCTCCGCGGCGATGGAAGTCCGAGAGAGCCGGCTTCTCGAATGGCAGGCGAGGATAGAGGCCGAGCAGGGTCGATTGGAGTCCTATCGCTCGGACGTCGAACAAGACCGAAGTTCGCTCGAGCAGCGGGAATCCGAACTTGAACGCCGGTCCACTGAATTGGAAGAGCGGTTCACCGAATTGATCAGCGCTCGCGATGAGAACAAGACACAGCGCGAAAGCCTGGAATCGCGAATGGCGGAGTTGGACGGCCAGGCCGCCGAGCAGGCCTCCAGGACCGAATCGCTCGAGCGGCGCAAGCACGAACTGGACCTCGAAGCGACAGGTTTAGCGGAGGCGGAGGAGGCGCTACGCAAGATCGAGGAACGGAGTCGCGAACTAGACGAGCGCGACACCACCCTGGATTCCCGCGTCGAGTCGCTCAAGGAACGCAACCGCATTCTGGACGAACGCGTCGAGTCCTACGAACACGAGGTGGACGGACTCGAAAAGGCCCGTGAGGACATGCTGGCCCTTCGCGCCCAACTCGAAGCCGAGCGCGGCGAAATCGAGGATCGGTCGGCCGTGCTGGACCAGCGACTGTCGCGGGCAGAGGAAGCGGAACGCAGGATACAAGAAGCCAAGGTCGAGCAAGAGCACGAGCGGGAACAACTCGAAGACCTGCGGGCAGAGAATGAGTCGAAGGCGGCCCAGTTGGAGGTGCGCCATCGAGAAGCTTCGCAACGGCTGGCCGAGTTGGAGGAGGCACAGGTTTCGCTCGGTCTCGACAAGTCGAAGAATTCGGAGCGTGAGCAGGCATTCAACCGCGAACATAGCGAGCTGAACCGGGCCCAGGAAAAACTGGATTCGGAGCGCTCGGAGCTGGAACAGACGCGAAGTCAATTGAACCTGGAGTCGAAAGGCCTGGCGAAAGCGAGGGAGGACTTTGCCGCCCGGGAGTCGGCCCTCGAAGCGGACAGCGCACGGATGGAGAGGGATCGCGTCGCACTCCGGGTCGCCGAGCGCGAGGTCTCCGATCAACGCGAGCGACTAGGGCGTGCGGTCGAGCAGTCGGATCAACTGAAGGACGAACTAAAAGGCCGTGTCACCGAGAATGACGACACCCGCCACGAGTTGGAGGAGAAGTCGGCCCAACTCGAGGCCCGGCAGGCCCGATTGAACAATGAGGCTACGGCGTTGGATGCACGCGGCCGTTCACTCGAGCACGAATTAGAGGATCTGCGCAAACAGCGGTTGGAATTGGCTGACGTCCGCATGGTGATCGACGAGGAAAAGCGAGGCTTGGCCGAAACGCGCGAACGCGTGGAGCAGTCCGAGGGTGAATTAGAACAATCTCGCCTGACGTTCCAGGCCGGCCTGCGTGATCTGCAGAATCGCGAGCGTGAATTGTCCGATCGTGACGGAAGACTGTCCGAGAAAACCAGCCAGATTGACGACGACCGCGCCCGGCTCGATGCCGAATTTGCGGAAGTCGATCGGCAGCGCAAACAAATCGTCGAAACGCAGGATAAGGGCGGGGTCGCCGGCGAAAAACTGAAACTCCTGCTCGAACAGGCGGAAGCTCGTCGTGAAGAACTGCGGGTCAAGGACGAGCAGCTCTGCACCCACGAACGGGCCCTGTCCGCCCGGGCGTCGGAGTTGGCGGCTGCGGAAGACGAGCTACGCCGCAAGACGGAAGATCTCGACCATAGAAACGACTCTATCGTCGAGTTGGAACGCGGCCTGGGCGCTGACCGCGAAGGGTTCGTCGATGAGATGCGGGTGGAGAGAGAGGCAATCGAGGCCCAATGGCGACACACCGAAGAGGAATTTGCGAGTCGCCGGGAGGAAATCGAACGTCGCGCCGCCGAACTGGAGGACGAATTCACCGCCCGGCTCAAAGAGACCGAAGCCTTGGGCGCGGACCGCGACAAGGCCTATACGGCGGAGCTGCGTCGAAAAATCGAGGCCGACCATGCGGTCGAGATTGCGGAGTTGCAAGAACGAGAAGTAGAGGTCGAGCAACGCTGTCGGGCGCGTGTCGAAGAGGCCGAGCGCGAGATCGAGGAGAAACTGGCCCGTCTCGAAAAGGAGTTGCGGGAGCGACGATTGACGGCATCGGCAGAGATCACGTCGCGCGAAAATCTCCTCGCTTCCGAGGCGGGCGACGCCCGCGGACGCGCCGACGAGCAGGTGACGGAGTTGCGTAGGCGACAAGCGGCGCTGTCGGATGAGCAAGCCCGCCTTCAGGAAATGCGTCAGCAGCTCCAGGCCGAGCGCGACGCGTTCCACGCCGATCGCGTGGCGCTGGCCACCGAAGACGAGCCTTCCATTGCCGATGCGGCACCGGATGAACCCGGCGTCTGGCCGGGGCGAGCGGCCGATTTGGAGCAACGGGCGGCCCGATTGCGGCAACGGGCCGATCTCATCCGGTCAGCCTACGCCGAATTGAGGGAGTATCGCCTGCGAGTCGCGTCGGGCGACACCGAGGAGGAACCGCCGAGCACGCAGGCCCTTGATCAAATCGGCGGACCGGATGCTGAACTCGAACCCTTGGTTTCGGCCGAAGACGGATCGGCTCCGTTTGAGCACGTGGACCGCGTTCCGGCCACGACCGGCACCGGGGGAAGATTCCCGCTCGGTCGGACGGCTTTGGTATCCGCGGCCTTCGGCTTAGTCGTGACCGCCTGCTTTCTGATGTGGTCGACATCCAGGGCGGTCGAGGTCGGCGGTCGTCTGACGCTGAAACAGGGCGAGTCACCGGCCTCCCTTTCGGCAGGTGACCATTTGAACCGCGTTCTGGCTGTTCTTCCGGAGGCATCGGAAACAGTTGGCGAGGATTTGGTCGAGTTGAATCGCTCCGGGGCATTCAGTATTTCAGCTTCGGACGCGGGATTGAAACTGTCCGCGGTGGTGCCCCGCGACGAGCACGAACGGGCACAGCGATGGATCGACGCGATCGGGCAAACCTATCAGGCGTCGGTCGGTCGCACGGCGGATCCGGATTCGGTGATTCGAGAGCGGCTGGCAGGATTGCAAGCGCGTCGCGACGAGTATTCCAAGGGGCTGACGGCGGCCCGCGCAAAGATTTCGAACATGCAGTCCCGACTGGACGCCGATCCGAGACTAAGCGATTTCGAAGCCACTCGCCGCAAGAAGGTGGAAAAGAAGACGGCGCTGGAGAGTGCACGCGAGCAAGTCGCCTCCGCCGCGGCGGCACTTGAAACGCACGAGAAAACGCCCCCGACCGGCGAACACGTGACGCCGAGCGAGGCCCAACGGGCGGTGGTCTATCAGGCCGACCGTGAATTGGTCCAGGCCCTGGAACAACGAGAGGCCCGCGCCAGCGAGTTTCACACCACCATGGGCAAGGTCTTTTCGCGTGTTCATGCGCCGCTCAGCGTTTTGCAAACGACGATTGACGCGCTCGCGGCGCAGTTGGAAGAGCAGAAGAAGCACCAGACCGACAAAGATATTTTGAAGGAATTGGAGCAAGTTCGGGTCGATATCGAGGACTATCGTACGCAAACCCAAGGTCTCGCGGACGATTGGGCGGGGCTCGCGCCGAAGGTCGTGAATTGGACGGCCGGAGGCGATACCGTCGGGCTTATCGAGTACCAACGGCAGGCTGAGAAATACGTTCGCGCTTTTGACAAGTCCACGAAGGAATCGTTGAGTCGCGTCGCCGACGGAATCGAATCGATCGGTACGCGCGGGTCCGAAATGACCAAGAGGCGGGTGATCTTCAGTCAGTTGTACAAGTTGGCTCAGGGAAGTTCCCACGCCCGCCGCGTTCTGCTGGAAGAGTTGATCGGTGTCGTGCCCGCGAACAATGCGGTCTTGAGGACGCTCCGTCTGACGATGTCCGACCTTACGGAGAGAATAAAGACGCGCCAGGCCAAACACGACAAGGCACTGTCCGCCCATCTCACGAC
>JAPULF010000518.1 GCA_027295245.1 Planctomycetota bacterium | reverse complement strand
CGGCGCCACCACCAATCGGCCGCGTCGAACGGCTCCCGGATTTGCCTCGAGCCATTTAATGAATTCGAACGACAACAGCGCCGGTGTGTGTTCACCCCCGTGAATGCCGCCGAGCACCAAAGTCGTCGGATCGTCCCGCCCGAATTCCCAATGGGCGATGCGCCGGGTCCCCGCCGACAACTCGCGATAAACCTCCGGAACCGTCCGAAGCGCCAGTCCGGGGAAAGGCGTTTGAACGAGACCGTCCGGCCCCGCCTCGTAGGTTACCCAGCCGACCGGCAGCGTCTCGGGCATCGGCAACACCCTGCCGGACAACGATCGCCCCGCCTCATCGATCGGCGGCGAATCCGGCTGAATGCATCCGACCCACGGCGCCGCGGCAGCGAGCAACAACAAGACGAATCGATTGTGTATCCTCCGTGACATGTCCGCGACCTCCCTGCGTCCGTTCATCGGGCGTATTCGATGGCCCTGACTTCGCGCAACAGAGTCACTTTTACCTCGCCGGGATAGGTCATGTCGGCCTCGATCTGCTTGGCAATCTCTCGCGCGATCCGCATGGCGTTCGAGTCGTCGACCTTTTGGGCATCGACAATCACGCGCACCTCCCGGCCGGCCTGAATCGCGTAGGCCTGCGACACGCCGCTTTGCCGCTTGGCGATATCCTCGAGTTGTTCCAGCCGCTTGATGTAGCGCTCCAGAGATTCTCGTCGGCTGCCGGGCCGCGACGCGCTGATCGCGTCCGCCGCGGTCACGAGGGGTGTGTAGGGGCTCGTCGCGGGAATGTCGCCGTGATGGCCGGCGACCGCATTGAGGACTTCCGACGACTCGTTGAATTTGCGGCAGACCTCGGCCCCGATTGCCGGGTGACCGCCTTCCATCTCATGGTCCAACGCCTTGCCGATATCGTGCAAAAGGCCGCAGCGCCGCGCAAGCGTCCCGTTCAGCCCCAGCTCGTCCGCCATCACCTGGCACAGGTAAGCCACTTCGATCGAATGACGCAGTACGTTCTGGCCGTAACTCGTGCGATACGCCAGACGCCCCAACAGCTCGATCAGCTTTCGATGGAGCCCTGGAACGTTTGCCTCCATCGACCCCTTCTTCCCCAGTTCGGTGATCTGGTTTTCGACCCGCTCCCGAATCTCCTCCACGACTTCCTCGATCCGGGTGGGGTGAATCCGTCCGTCCTGGATGAGCTTGGCCATGGCTTGACGGGCGACCTCCCGTCGAACGGGATCGAACCCGGTAACGACGATCACGCCCGGCGTGTCGTCGACCACAACGTCCACGCCGGTGGCCTTCTCAAACGCCCGGATGTTGCGGCCTTCGCGCCCGATGACGCGACCCTTCATTTCATCATTGGGAATGTCCACCGTGGTGACCGTCGTATCGGTGGTTTGGGACGCGGCATAGCGTTCGATCGCGGAAATCACGACCTTCCTGGACCGCTCCTCGGCCTCCTCTTGGGCTTCGCTGACCCGCTTGTCGATCAGTTCCGCGCATTCATGCTCCAGCTCGTTTTCGAGGCTCTTGAAGAGCAGCTTTTTGGCGTCTTCGAGGGAAAGTTGGGTAACCTTCAGCAACTCGTTTCGTCGTTGCTTCAGCAACTCCTCGATCGTCTCTTCTTTCTTGTCGATCTGTCCCTGGCGATCTTTGAGCTTGGCCTCGGCAACCTCGACGTTTTTCTCCTTCGTGCCAAGCATGTCGAGCTTGCGTTCGAGCACGTCTTCCCGCTTGTCGATGCGCTTTTCGGCCTCCCGCAGTTCATTGCGGATCTTGGCGGTCTGCTTGTCAAACTCCTCCTGGCGAGTCAGAAATGTAGCTTTGGTCTCGACCTCGGCCGCGCGAATCAGTTCCTGGGCCTTTCGCTCGCCCTCGGAAACCAGATGCTCGGCCTCCTGCAACGCCGATGTGCGACCCTTGGTCGCCACATTGCGCAAGTATCCAAACATTCCGGCCATGCCGAGAATCAACGCCAGCAGGGCCATCGTGATGGACATTCCGGTCGAGACCTCTGCGAGGATCAGAGGTCCCATGGGTTATCACCTTTCCTAGACTGCGACTCATTTTTTCTTGCTCTCCCGGTCAGGAGGCCGCCGAGTCGATCGGCGAACACGTGGCCCGCCGCCCTTGGCGCGCACTCCCGAGTCAGGACCCAGTTCACAATTCCAAAATGTGAGATGGAAACAATTGCGCGAATTCGCCGCACGTCGGCAAAAGCCCGACAGGCCCCGATGCGTCTGACTCAACGTGCCACGGATTGGAGGTCTGAACAGTTAACCGCGATCAGCATCCGCTGATCGGCGGGATTCAAGCATCGATCGAATCGTCTCCAGTCAAACCCATCCGTTGGCACGAAACCACCGGGTCGCCAACAAAGTCCTGTCAACCGAAAAACCACTTCGGCAAGGCAACCCGCGTGTACATCACCGGCCCGTCTCGCACGGTGTGAAAAAAACCGCAATCATTACCCACCCCCAAAACGCCCCCGCGTATTTCGCGGAGGCAACCGAGTCTCCTTTCTCGAGCCGGAAACCGAACTTGGCACAATTCCACATGCCGCTCACGTTTCCAGCCCACATCAGCAACTCTATAATGAAGGCCGAACAAATCGACCGCTATAAAGTCCCACTATAGGGTCGGCGGTGCGATCGTCAAGGGCAAAACGTGGTCGTTATCGACGGAACCTTTTGTCAGAATACAGGTTACGCAGTTTTCGCTTCCGGACACTGGATTCCGGTTTTTTCGGAACAAGGCCCGAATGGCCGACGACTTGGAATGGTGGGCTCGGGTAGCCCGTTCTACTCACGTAAGGCGGACATCGTAAACCGAGGCTGATGACAATAGCCGGAAGCACCAGGGTGAGGTTATGGATAATCCCAATCAGATATCAATGAACCGAGGAGCGCGTCCCGCGATGCCCCCGATTCGGCATCGACCACCGCCAGGGTCCGTCCGCGGAGCCGTTGTTCTTGCGATGGGCATGATCGCCGTGGCATCCGCAACCGCCCACGCAGCTCCGAAGAGCGCGGAGTCTTACAAGGCCCATGTCCGGGCCCAGTTCTTCGCCGACCGCGACGCCCTCGTTGCGGGCGGGTCGATCGAACTGGCGGTCTCGCTCGTGATGGACAAGGAGTGGCACGTCTACTGGCGGAACTCCGGGGGATTGACCGGCCTGCCCACGGAGTTCAAGTGGACCGTGCCGAGTGGTTTCAAGGTCGGCCGGTTGCGGTTTCCGGCGCCCACCGCCAAGTACTCCAAGATCCTGGACGAAACATCGTTTCTTCTCGACGGCACGGCGATTTTCCTCGCGACCCTCAACGTCCCGGAAACGGCCGAGGTCGACACCAACGCCGAAATCAAAGTCGAGGTCAGTTGGTTGGCCTGCCGGCAGAGTTGCATTCCGGGGGATACCACGCTGACTCTTTCGCTCCCCGTGGTCTCGAAGGGCAAACAGCCGAAGCCGGCAAACAAGAAGGTATTCGACCGGGCCAGAGATTCGCTGCCTCTGGCAACGGAAAAGGCATCGTACGTCAAGCTGCAAGGAACGATCGACAAGAAGCCAGACCGGTCCGGCGACAAGTTCACCGCCACGCTCAACGTCGAGATCAAGAAGGGCCACCACATTCAGTCGAACAAGCCCATCCAGAAGGGCTTCATTGCGACGACGGTCTTTGCGTCGATCGCACCCGGAGGAGACGCGTTCGACATCGGCGCGGTCGAGTACCCCAAGGCCAAGACGCGCAACGATCCGATTCTCGGCAAATTGAGCGAGTTCGATGGGAAGGTTTCGTTCAAGATTCCCATCGAGG
>JAPULF010000517.1 GCA_027295245.1 Planctomycetota bacterium | reverse complement strand
ATCACCATTGTTCAGGACCGGTCGCGCACCAGCGCCGCGCGCGGCATCGCCGTCGAGGCGCTGGGGCGGATCGGCAACCGTCGGGCGGTCAAGGCGCTCAAGACTATTCTGTCGGAACCGAATGCGCCCAAAGAGCTAGCTGGGACGGTCGAGGACAGCCTGTTCATGTTGGGAGAGCCCGCGGGGGTCGACGCCCGCATCGCAGAATTGCAGGAATACAAGGACGTCGCGATTGCCCGCACGGGTGCCCGGAAAAACCTCGCCGAGATCTATTACAAGACCGGACGGTTTGGCGATGCGGCCAAGTCGTATGGCAAACTGATGCAGGAGACCGAGGACATCGATTTGAGGCGTTCGTGGTCGTACAGTTGGGCGTGTTACGCGGCGCTGGCCGGTGATCGCAAAACCGCGCTCCAGGCCGTCGAGCTTGCCCTCAAGCACAAGCGGACCCGCATCAGTTGGATGGTCAAGGACGGCGACTTACGCAGTCTACACGACGATCCGAAGTTCAAGCGGCTCGTGGAGGGGGCCCGTGCCCGCCGCGACGAAGCAACGGCAAAAGCCGGGGCCTCCGGTGCGAAGAAAGTTTCCGAGGAATACCAGAAGCGCGTAGCGGAATGGAAGACGTTCGATCGCAGCTACTGGTCGGCCCAATCGGATGTGCGTGTTGCAAACAATCGCTACTGGGATGGGTACGCAGAGTGGATCAAGACCCAGGGTCGTGAGCGGAGCCCGGAAGCACTTGAGGAATACGAGAAAATCAACGGCGAGCCACTGAAGGACATCGCCGAGGACTGGATTCCCAAGTACAGGGATCAGCTCACCAAGTTTGCCGGCACGGAGCTGATTCCGAAGATTCGCTCGACCTTGCTGATGATCTACGGCAATGAACGCATGTCCGAAGATTGGCTCAACCTGTTCCTGGAGTTTGCCGCAGACACGCCCGATCACGAGCGGGTCGGTGACGATGCGTCACGTGCTCTCCACAATGCCAAGTCGCTGGATCGGTCGGCCGAGTTGCTCACTACCCTTCGCGGCATCTTGAAATCCTGCCCCGACGGAGACAGCGCTCCCGCGATTCGATTCGCCCTGGCCCAGAGGGCCGAACGGGACGGCGACGTCAAGATCGCGCGGGCAGGGTACCAGGAAGTCGTTCGGCTGCATCGGGGCACTCGGCATGGCGATGAGGCGGAAGGCGCGCTCTACGAACTGGACAACCTGCAGGCGGGCATGCCCGCCCCATCATTCTCGGTCACCGACATTCATCGTCGGCCGATCTCCCTGGCCTCGCTACGCGGCAAAGTCGTCTTGCTGGACTTCTGGGCGACCTGGTGCGGCCCTTGTCTGGGCGAGTTGCCGACAATAGTGGACATCCACAAATCGTTCAAAGGGAAAGACTTCGCACTGATCGGAGTATCGTTAGACAGTGACGGCGTGGCGCTGGCAAGGTTTCTCAAGGAACGGGAACTGGACTGGCCCCAGATTTGCGACCTCAAGGAATGGGACACACACCTTGCCAAACTCTATCACGTTCGAGGCATCCCGCGAACGATTCTGATCGATCGGAAAGGCAAAATCGCCCAGAGGGATTTGCGGGGCGAGGAACTCAAGAAGGCGGTGGAGGAGATGCTGAAAAAGTCTGGCTAAGCCATCTCGCTAAACGAATTGACGGACACCAAGCATTCTACGGCGCTGGACTGTCGGTTCCGCATTCCGGGCAGCGGTTGGCGTCGGAATGGCCGAAGAGGTCGTAGCCGCATCGTTCGCAGACCAGAAGTCCGTGAACCGCCAACGCCCGGCGGACGCTCGGCAGGCGGCCCATCCGGGCTACATCCCATGGCATGATCCATTTGTAGATGACGAAGACGACCGCGATGGGCGCGGCCGCCGAAAACAGCCCCAGCCCGCCCATGCCGAGGACGCCGGCGGCCAACCACCCGGTGGGGAGGATCAGCGGTGCAAAACTGTAGAACGGGCGGACCTCGTAGTGCAGCGCCGCGCCGCGTTCCGTCTCCTCGATCCGCAACACGATGCGCGTCCAGGCGTTGATGGAGGCCGTTCGCTGCCGGAAGTGAAAGCCTTGCGCCGATTCGCGCCCGACGAGTTGGTCGGCGCTAAGCAGGGGTCTGATGGTTTCGCGAATCCGGTCGGCCGGGGCGGTCGTTTGCCATCGTTCGCGGAGGATGGCGGGACCGGTTCGATAGTACCCGCCGGCAAAGCAGTAGTAGGCCGCCGCCTCGACGGAATAGGCGACCATGACGAGCAACAGCGCGACCAGCGGCACAAGTATGTCCATCGGGATTCGAGCGATCAACGAAGTCATGGTGTTCTCGCGGCGATCATCATCGTCTCAGTGTCCGTCGGCGTCGCGGGGCGATCAGGAGCAAAAGGACAGTCCCGGTTCAGAACGTTGCACTCGAGAAGTTCGCTACATTATACGACCCGTAACACACCGTCTTTATGCCGGCCCGCAAACAATCCGGAGCCCGTGAGAACGGCGGCGAATCCAACGAATTTCGTCAGCATCGCGGGAGGTTGGCGAGTCGAGCGGGATGCGGCATAATGCGTATGTCCGCAAGGAGACTGGGCCATGGGTTGGAAAGCAATCGATCGACGAACGCCGGTCATCGCGGAGGATGCCGAGCCGCTTCTGGGGCCGGCGATCTGCGACAAGATACGGTCTTTCTTCCCGCGGTATGAGACCAAGCGGGCGGCGCTGCTGCCGGCGCTTCACGTGGTGCAGGACGCCCTGGGGCACGTCAGCTCGCAGGCGATGAAGGAAGTTGCCGATCTGCTGGAGATTCCGCCGAGCGCGGTGCTGGACACGCTTTCGTTTTATACGCACTTCTGGGACCACCCCAAGGGCGCGAAGGTGATCGTGCAGTGTCGCAGCCTGTCTTGCCAGATGATGGGCGGCGAGGCGGTGCTCGCGGCCTTGAAAGACGAACTCGGTGTGGAAGAACACGGCACTTCGGCCGACGGCGGGTACAGCCTGATGACCGAAGAGTGCCTGGCGGCGTGCGATCACGCCCCGTGCATGTTGATCGGCGAACGGTTGCACAAGGGAGTGAAGCCGGCCGACGTGCCGAAACTCCTGAAGGATTCCAAGAACGATCGGATCGACCATCCGCGATCGTCGTTGTTTGACGGACCCGCTGAAGAGCCGGTCGAATCGGTCGCCGAGGCGGCCGAGGCGATCGGTACGACATCGGACGTTCGGGAAATGAAGGAGTCCTGAGGTGTCGGGACCTTCACCGGAGAAAACCGATCCGGTGAGACTCATCCGTCGCCGGTCGAAAGCGGCATCCGGGCAAAGACGTTTCGGGTGGGGCTCGGCCGGATGCTTCATGCTGCTTCTCGTGGGTCTGAAGGTGTCCGCGGGACACGTCTTGCAGGTGTCCGAGTGGCACGTCCGTTCCAACGAAAATGCGGGGCTCATGGAGGCGAATGCCTGGCGAAACGGTCGAATGGACCTATCGCATCGGGTGCGGGACACCGCGCTCTATCAGGACAAAGTCTACAACGTCTACCCTCCGCTATTCACGTTCATCAGCTACGCGGCCACGACCTTGGGGGCCAAGCAGGGCGTGCCCGAGGGCGAGTTTTTCCGTGCGTGGTATGTCGCGTTGATGGTGTTGCCGCTTCCGATCGTCGGTTTTTGGGCATTTCAACAGGTCTTGGGCCGGCCGGTCTGGTCGGCGGTGCTGACCGGGTATTGGCTGATCGGCACGCCAATGCTACCGGTGCTGTCCGCTTGCTGGACGGGCTCGATCAATCACACCAACCACATCCTGGCGTCGGTGGGCTTGATGTTGATCGGCGGGGACCTGTTGGGTCGCAGGCGGATGTGGATCGCGGCGATCGGATTGGTCATCGGTGTCTGGACCCGTCAATTGACGGTTGCCTACGGCCTGGCGGCGTTGTGGATGGCGTGGACGGCGACGGAGCGGCGGGGTTGGAAGGTGGGTGTCGTCTTGTTGGGACTGGGGCTGAGCGTCGGCACGCTCCTGGTGTTGAATCGGTTGAAGTTCGACAGTCCGTTCGAGTCGGGATATGCGCTCATCTACGAAGGCCGGGATGCGGATGTAATCTATGCGGCCCCGGCGAGGGAATACGGGTTGTTTCATCCCCATTTCGTGGGGAGAAATGCGTGGTACATGAACCTCGCGCCCCCGCGTTTTCGGGATTCGCCCGCATTCATTCAACAGGCCAACGATTCGAACGGCGTGAGCATCTGGATCACATCGCCGCTCTTGCTTGCAGGCTTTTTCGGCGTGAGGCACTGGTGGCGCGACCGGGCGTCGCGGGTGTTGATGGCGGCCTCGCTGTGCGTCATTGCCGCGACACTGATGTACCATAATGTGGGAACGGTGCAGGTGGGCTTCTTTCGATTTGCACTAGATTTCGTGCCGATCTGGCTGCTTGTCGCGGCACCGTGGGCCGTAGTCGGCTGGCGGCGTCCGGCGATTCTGGGTTGCCTGGCGTGGAGCGCGTTATATTTCAACATGCTGGCATAGCGCGATCATCCGTTCATTCCGCGGGGTCCTTCGAAGGCGCCAGATTGTTGCGTGAGAGGAAGGCGACGAGTTCGCCCGCGGCCAGGCGGCTTCCCTCCGCCGTCAAATGGACTTCGTCCATCATCAGGGTTTGCGGCGATCGTTGAAACTCGGTGGTCTGACGCCTGAACGCGGGCAGCAAGTCCAGGTAGTGAACGCCGCGTTGTTCGGCCCATCGGCGAGTCCGGATTTGAGGCAGGATCGCGGGCTCCTCGGGCCGCAGTTGTGACTGGAATGGAAACGCAACCAGGATCCAAGGAACATCTTCGTCGCGGCAGGCAGCCCGTATTCGATCGAGGAAGCCCAATGTGCGTTCCCATGCGTCCTCGGCGGCCGGGTGGGCCGGATCCTTGAAGATGCGCTCGTCGAGCAGGCCCAGACGATCGGCTGCGTCGACGTCCAGATTGTTGGAAAAATGAAGTCCGCGAAGTGTCGCCTCGAATTGATACCGTCCTTGAATCGACAGAGCGGCGCGAGCGAACCCGCTCCAATGGGACTTGCGGGCAAACCTGAACGGCATCGGGTGACCGCTGAGTTTTCCCGGTTCGAGGTAGACCAGCTCGGCGACGTCATTGAAACAGAATTCGAGGATGACGAGGTCGGGGTCGAGTTTGAGACCTTCCTTTTCGAGGTAGTCAAGTTCCTGCCAGGTCGAATACCCGCCGACGCCGGCATTCATGTCGGTGATTCTGACTGTGGGGGCGATTCGGCGGATGCGTTCAGCGGTCTGCGTGACGTACGTATCGCGATACTCTTGCATGTAGCCGAACGTGATGGAGTCGCCCAAGAAGAGGATTCGAAATTCTCCTCGGCTCTTGCGAGCATTCACTTCGGGACCGCGCATTCCGAGTGAGTTGATCGCCGCGCTGACGCCGGCCTCGGAGCCGAGGGTTCCGCGCCGATGGGCCCAACCACGAGTCGCGTGTGGCACCAGAACGGATTCGAGCGCGGATGGCGGCGGGTAACAAATGCCCAGGACTCGATCGAGCGAGATGAGGATGCCGAGGGTGAGGACGAGGACGGATGCTCGGGCGGCGCGCCTGCCGGCTCTACGCCTTCGTCGGGCGATCAAAACGCCGATCGTGCCGACGGCTGCAATCACGCCGTGAACCTGCATGGATCGGTAGATCTCCGTCATGCCGTTGGGCGTGATCTCGAGAATGCCGGTCATTTGTATCGCGAATTCATGCATCAATGTGGCCAAGAGGGCGATGGCAGCGAGTCCGCCCAGCGAGGCGATGCAGAGCCGCCGGTAATTCGGGACGACGCTCGCGTTCTCGATCGCGTCCGCACTGTCTCGACGGGTCATAGGGGGAGTCCGTTGCCCGGGCGTCGATTCAGTCGACGCTGCCCAAGTGAGGAAGTCATTGTCTCGACTCCCAACCGAGTGTGCAACGCGATGTTCGGTTCGGGCGTGTGCAGCTTTCGGTTGCCATTGCCCGGCTTGGCCACGGGCACACTCGCGACGAGCAGCAGACGGCACAAGCGATTCCAGTATTCTCCGGCCCTGTGTCGGTTTCGGGTGATCCCGCCGTCTATTAGACTGATGCAGGCTCGCGCAGCCAGTTCACGGGTGATTGATGCAGACTGAAGCCACGGCAGACACCGGCACAAAAGCGAAACGCTCCGGCTCGGAACCGCGTTGGCGCGTTGCGGTCTGTTTCGGGATTACGGTTGCGGCCTGTTATGCGGTGCTGGGACTGCGGGTTCAGCCCAGCCAGTGGACGATCACCCCGGACGGCAACGCCCCCATGACGGAGGCGTTGGCGTGGCAGGCCGGCCGCATGGACCTGCCGCACGAGGGTCGGGATACGCTACGGGATCGGATGCACGACACGGCGTGGATCGAGGAGACCGGAAAGGTCTACAGCATCACGCCGCCGCTGCCGACCTTTTTCTGTTTCGCGGTGACAACCGTTGAAAAGTTGTGTCTCGGCGAGACCAGTGAAACGATCGGCCCGGTGATTTATGCGTCGGCCGTCCTTGTGCCGTTGTTTTGCGTGGGATTCTGGGCGTTTCGCACGCAGACGCGGAGCGCCGCCTGGGCCGGGCTCCTGACGTTTGCCTGGTTGGCGGCCACGGCGAACTATCCGCTGATGGTCTGGAGCCAAGGGGGCAACGCCGGGTTTCTGAATCAACTGCTGGCGCAAATCGGGATTCTCTTGATCGCGGGGGATCTTCTGGGGCGCCGACGGATTTGGCCCGCCGCCATCGGTCTTGTCATCGGGGCATGGTCGCGGCAGATGACGGTTTTCTACGTCCTGCCACTGCTGGGGTTTGCGTGGTATGGACAGCACCGCCGTCGCGACTTGGGGGTGGTGCTGGTCGCCGCGGTGATCGGTGTCGGCACACTCATGACCCTGAATCAACTGAAGTTCGGTTCGATGTTCGAAACGGGCTACGGCCTGATCTACAAGGGACGGGGTGACGATGATCATTTGGCCAGGCGGGCGCGTCAGGGATTGTTTTCGCCGAAGTGGATTCCGGACAACCTCGCCACCATGGTTTGGCACCGGCCGGAAATCACCTGGTCCAATCAGGGGCTCGCCCTAGACCAGGACCC
>JAPULF010000516.1 GCA_027295245.1 Planctomycetota bacterium | reverse complement strand
TGCGCAGGAGGAACGATTCACGCGCAAGAAGCACGACTACCACTTTCCGGAAAACGCAATCGGGTATTGCCTGGAAGCGGGCGGAATCGAGCCCGCACATTTGGATCACGTCGCGTTCTACGACAAACCGCTACTCAAATTCGAACGATTGCTGGAGACCTATCTCGCCTTTGCACCGGTGGGTTTCAAGAGCTTTCTGCAGGCCATGCCACTGTGGCTTCGGGAAAAGCTGCACTTGCCGCGCCAAATGGACCGCGGCCTGGGCCACGCGTTCAAGGGCCGGTATGTCTTCACGGAGCACCACGAATCGCACGCCGCCAGCGCGTTTTTCCCGTCGCCTTTCGAAGAGGCGGCCATCCTGACACTCGACGGGGTGGGCGAGTGGGCGACCGCCAGCTACGGCGCGGGCCGGGGGAACAGAATCGACATCACCCACGAGATGCACTTTCCGCACTCGGTCGGGTTGCTCTACACGGCCTTTACGTCCTACTGCGGATTCAGGGCCAATTCCGGCGAATACAAGTTGATGGGCCTGGCCCCTTATGGTGAGCCGAAGTACAAGGACCTGATCCTCGAGAAGCTCGTCGACCTCAAGCCGGACGGTTCGATCCGCATGGACATGTCCTATTTCAACTATTGCCAGGGCCTGACCATGACCGGCCCGAAATTCCACGCCCTCTTCGGCGGCCCGCCGCGAACCGGCGAGACGAAACTGACGCAGCGCGAAATGGACCTCGCGGCTTCGGCCCAGGCGGTCACCGAGGAGATCATGTTGCGGGCGGCCCGGCACGTTCACAAAGTGACGGGAATGAAGAATCTGTGTCTCGCCGGCGGCGTGGCATTGAATTGCGTCGGCAACGGACGGATTCTGCGTGAAGGACCGTTCGAGAACGTGTGGATTCAGCCGGCGGCGGGCGACGCGGGCGGGGCGTTGGGAGCGGCCTTGTTCGTCTGGCACCAGTTGCTGAATAACCCGCGAAAGCCGGAGCCGTACGATTCACAGAGCGGCTCGCTGCTCGGCCCGAGCTATGACGCCGAGACGACGCGCCGAATCCTCGATGAGATCGGGGCGAAATACCGCTATTGCGAGCGCGAAGAAGAGGTCGTTTCCGGCATCGTCGATGCCATGGAAAACCAGAAGGTCGTCGGCCACATGGCCGGGCGTATGGAGTTCGGGCCGCGGGCACTGGGCGCGCGTTCGATCATCGGGGACGCTCGAAGCACGGAAATGCAGTCCGTCATGAACCTGAAGATCAAGTTTCGGGAGTCCTTCCGGCCATTCGCGCCCTGCGTGCTTCGCGAGCACGTGGACGAATACTTCGAAATGCGACCCAACGAGGACAGCCCTTATATGTTGTTGGTGGCGCCTGTTCGGGAGGACAAGCGCAACCCTCTCAACGGTCAGCCCGCACAGGGCCTGGAGAAGTTGAAAGAGATTCGATCGGTGGTTCCCGCGATCACGCACGTGGATTATTCGGCCCGCGTGCAAACAGTCGATCCGGTCCGACACCCGCGCATGCACCGCGTGATGGAGGGATTTCGGGAGCGCACCGGATGTCCGGTGATCATCAACACGAGTTTCAACGTTCGAGGGGAGCCGATCGTTTGCTCGCCGGACCACGCGTATCGGTGCTTCATGGGGACGAACATGGACGTTCTCGTCATAGACAATTTTCTGTTGTATAAAGAGGAACAGCCGAACGCCAAACAACACGAAAACGACGCATACCTGGCACAGTTCGAGTTGGATTGAAGAAACATGGCCGCCATTACGATAAACTGGGAACCGGATTCAAAAACGCTCCGGCAATTCGGCGCGATCGGAGTCGTTGCATTCTCGGCTTTTGCGCTATTGGCCTATTTTCAGATCTGGGTGTTCGCCAACCTCCCGATCAGGTCCTACTACGTGCTCGGGCCGTTGGCGGCGTATTGCGGCGTTTTCTCGCTGGCGTCTCCCGGGTTGCTACGGCCGTTGTTTCTCCTTTTATCCGTGGCCGGCTACCCGATCGGATTCGCGGTCTCGCACGTTGTCATGTTTCTGGTCTATTACCTCATGTTCGCGCCGATTGGAATCGTTTTCAAAATCATCGGCCGCGACGCGTTGCACAGGCAATTCGAACCGTCGGCCGAAACTTACTGGGTTCGGCGTCGGCCGCCCGCAAGCGTGAAACGCTATTTTCGTCAATTCTGACTTGTGAGGATTCGCTGCGATGAGTGAGGATTTCAACAGCCCAGACACCGACGATCAAGACGCATTCAAGCGCGAGGCGGAGGGCGAGCGTATCGGGCTGGCGGCCGAGTTTTGGGATTTTCTCAAATACAACAAGAAGTGGTGGCTGCTGCCCATTGTCGTGGTGATGCTGCTGATCGGCTTGTTGGTGGCGATCGGTTCGAGCGCGGCGGCTCCGTTCATCTATCCGCTCTTCTAGAGCGATTCGCTATCGATGCCGTTGCCGGTCAGGAGCGCCGCGCGGCCAATCGTGTTCTGACCCTCTCGACCCAACATGATCAATCAAAAAGGCGACGGGACACCGGATCGTTGTCCCGTCGCCTTGCAAACTATTGAGTCGGATGCTGACCTGCGATCAGGCCCGCGAAGCGACCTTCGGTGGTCGTGCACTCGCCTCCGGCTTGGTGACCGAGTCGGTCGCCAGCAGCGCCTGCGTAATCTGATCGCCGACTTGAGTCATACCCTCGGGGGCATACGGCACCATTATGATCGTGGCCTTGCTACGCCCGCCGACGGCGGTCACGGTGTCGTAGTGCTGCGTCAGCATGACCATCTTGGTGGCCTCTTCCGGCGAAATCCCGGCTTGCGAACAGGCCTCGACCGATTCCTTGAGACCCCGTGCGATGGCGAGTCGCTGGCGGGCGATACCGACACCCTGCA
>JAPULF010000515.1 GCA_027295245.1 Planctomycetota bacterium | reverse complement strand
ATCGAAAATTTCTACGCAGAAAGTGCCCTTCCAATACTGACGTGGACGCCCGCGCGGCGCGGAACGCTTCCGGACCTCTCCTCAAAGTCCGATCCCGCCGACCAAGCCGCCCGTCCGCAACATCACCAAATCCGAAAGTATGGGACGTTTTCGCCGCATTCAGCGCTTGAAACCACCGATTCGTATCGCCCGTCAATCCCGCGACGTCGAGACTGTTTTCGAACCACATGTTGCACCGCTTTCGGACGATCCGACAACACGTCCGCCGCCACGCCGCGGCGCGGCCGCGTTGGAATCCGAAGGACCGCGACTCCAGGGTTTACGTCCGCTTACCGTCGATCTGTACGGGTCAAATATGATGCGGGTTCGGTTTACTGCGCTGCTCGAGAGTTGTCTGGCCGCGCGGGGTCCGCTATGGTGTCGCCCCAAAGCGGCCGACGCGAAGCGTGACCGACGCGGCATCGGCACGTAGCGTCCGACCGATAAGGCGGAACCCCGTCTTGGAAATGCAGGTACACCAACAAAGGCCCCGCGAACTTCGCTGGTATCACGCCAGCAGCATGCTGTTCGGCGACTGGGGCACGAGCCGTCTTTACGTGCTCGGACTGGCCCTGTTCTACAGCGCCAGGGCCTCGGTCTATCACGTCATCGTGATGTGCCTCCTGATGACCGCCGTCGCCTGGGCCTACACCATCGTCTGCCGCTGCTTCCAGGACGGCGGCGGCGTGTACTCCGCGGCCCGGGCGGTGAATCAGAAGATCGCCGTCGTGGGCGCGATGCTCCTCTTCGCCAGCTACGTGATCACCGCCGCGATCTCGGCGGTGGCCGCGTTTCGATACCTCGGTTTCGGCGTAGAGGGCGCCGGAACCGCCGCCATGGTCGCGATTCTCCTGATCGGCGGGATCAACTTCATCGGACCTCGGCACGCCGGGCGGTTTGCGACCGTGATCGCCACCGGCACGCTTGTCATCACGCTGGTGTTGGCGGGCCTTTCCGTGCCGCATCTCGCCGAGGGGTTTCAAAACATCTCCTTTCAATTCAGGGGACATGTCGAGTGGACCAGTTTCGTTCACATCATCCTGGCGCTCTCTGGTGTCGAGGCCGTGGCCAATATGACCGGCGTGATGGTCAAGCCCGTGGCCAAGACGAGCAAGCGGGCGATCTGGCCGGTGCTCGGTGAGGTGGTGGTCTTCAATATCCTGTTCGGCGTTGCCATGCTGGGCATCTCGGGCCTCACCCTCGGCGACAAGACGCCTCACGAGTTGTCCATCGATTATGAGCAGAAAGAATCGGACGGCACGATCACGGCGGACCAACAGAAGACGCTTGATTCGATTCGGGACCGACGCGACACAATTCTCGGTGAGATGGCGTTGGAATACGGCAACTCGTGGTTTCAGAAGATCGCCTCTTTCGTCTTTGCGATGCTGCTTCTGTCCGCGGTCAACACCGCCATCGCCGGGATGATTTCCGTTCAATTCGTCATGGCACAGGACAATGAACTTCCCCCGGTATTCCTGCGCCTGAACGCATTCAGCGTGCCCTGGGTGGCGCTCGCTTCGGCGTGCGCTGCCTGCTGCATCGTCCTGCTCATCGAAAAGCAGGTGGACAAGCTGGGGCACCTCTATGCCATCGGGGTCGTCGGGGCGATCGCAGTCAATCTCGTTTCGACCTACTTCAACAAGGAAGTCAAGATCGGGAAGGTCGAGCGGATCGGGCTCGCGGTGCTTGCCTCTTTTCTGATTGGAATAGAGCTGACCATCATCGCGACTCAATGGGCGGCGGATGTATTCGTGGTCACGGTTCTGCTCGGGGGATACGCATTGCGGGCGGGAATGCGCAAAGCCCCCGAAATCCAGAAGCACGTCCCCAAGCTGGCGAACACCGTCAGTAAACTGTTCGAGCCGCCGGCGGTGCCGGATACGGGCGACGCATTCTCGATGGTGGGCATTGCCCCGTTCGATCCTGGACAGGGTAACATCCTCGTCGCGACGCGCGGCAATCCCGAGCTCTTGAAGTTCGCGGCGGAAGAATCCGCCGCCCGAAAGTCGAACCTGATCGTGCTATTCGTGCGAGATCTGAGACTTGCATTCGGACCGCCCGTTGCCGGAATGTATCGCCCCGAAGACGACCCCGAAGCGGTCCCGATCTTCACCCACGCAAACAAACTCGCGCGGGAGTTCAAGATCCCATACAAGCCGATCTACTGCGTGGCCCGGTCTCCCTCCGAGATGATTCTCGACTTCGCCGGGACCTATGCCGTCGACTATGTTATCATCGGTGCAACCCGACGCGGGTCCGTCTTCCGGGCCTTGCGGGGTGACATGATATCCGAGGTCGCCGCTAACCTGCCGCCGGAGACGAAACTTCTGATCCACGCCTAGAGGGGTTTCAGACCGGGGAGGCGCGTCGCCGGACGACGATCAACGGGGCGGGCCCGGACCCAGGTCGTCTTCGGACAGGAGGGTGCAATTGCGATTTTTGAGGACCTCCGCGGCCGTCTCGAGATCATCCGTGTGAATCGCCAGTGCGGCCCGACCGGTGGGCCGAACGAGCAGGGGGTACACGTACTCGATGTTGATCTCCGCCGTAAGCAGTGCCGAACAAATGGACCGCAGGCCGTGACCGTGAGGCATCTCGACTACGATCATCTCGGTCTCGCTGATCGGGAATTTCCGTTCCTTGAGAATCCGGACCGCCGAGTCGCCGTCATCCACGATCAGGCGGACGATCGCGCAATCGATCGCGTGGACAACGGACAGGGCGAGGATCTTGATAGACGTGTCTTCAAAGCTCTGAAAGAGCCGGAGAAGTGCGCCCACCCGGTCGTCAAGAAAAACGGACAACTGTCGAACGGACGGTGTTCGAATGCTCCCTGCGGTCTCGTATGCGTAGCCGGACATGTCGTTATTCTATCGGTTGACTGCCGCCCGCAATAACAAAATCTCCGCGTTATTTGGAAACAATTGCGCCACGGGCTATCATCCGGACCGCCACAAGGAGGCAAAGATTGGCTGCACTTTCCAAACAGTGGAGCACCTGGCCGGACGCGGCCGGGCGATACGGGCCGTTCGGCGGGCAATTTGTGCCGGAGACCCTCATGCCCGCGGTCGGGCAACTGGAAAGGGCATACGCCGAAGCCACAGCCGATCCGGATTTTTGGGCCCAACTCGAACGCTACTTGAGCGACTATGTCGGGAGGCCCAGCCCGCTCTACCCGGCAAAACGACTCTCGGAAAAGGCCGGGGGCGCGGCAATCTACCTCAAACGGGAGGACCTCAATCACACGGGGGCGCACAAGATCAACAACACGCTCGGCCAGGCCCTGTTGGCCGTGCGAATGGGAAAACGCCGGGTCGTCGCCGAGACCGGGGCCGGGCAACACGGGGTCGCCACGGCCACGGCCGCCGCCGTCTTGGGACTGGAGTGCGTGGTGTACATGGGGTCGGAGGACGTCCGGAGGCAACGGCTCAACGTCTACCGCATGGAACTGCTGGGGGCACGGGTAGTCCCGGTCGAGTCCGGCCAGCGCACGCTGAAGGACGCGATCAACGAGGCCTTGCGAGACTGGATGGCCCACGTCGACTCGTCGCACTACATCATCGGCTCCGTCATGGGGCCGCACCCGTTTCCGATGATCGTTCGCGATCTTCAATCGGTGATCGGCCGGGAGGCCCGATCTCAGTCACTCGCCGCCCTCGGCAGACTCCCGGATGCAATCGTTGCCTGCGTCGGGGGCGGAAGCAATGCGGCGGGCATCTTCCATCCTTTCCTGGACGATGCAGCGGTCCGCCTGATCGGCGTAGAGGCCGCGGGCGAGGGCCTGAACGGCCGTCACGCCGCAACCCTCGCCAAGGGAAGCGTGGGCGTGATTCACGGCATGCAAACAATCGTGCTACAGGACGACGACGGTCAAACATTGCCCGTGCATTCGGTCTCCGCGGGCTTGGACTATCCGGGCGTGGGACCGGAACATGCCCACTGGCGGGAATCCGGTCGCGCGGAGTACGTTTCGATCACGGACGATGAAGCCCTTGACGCGTACGAGCTGTTGAGCCGAACCGAGGGGATCATTCCCGCGCTGGAGTCCGCCCACGCCGTCGCCTACACCCTCAAGCTGGCGCCCGAAATGGGCGCCCAATCCGCAATCGTGATCAACCTGTCGGGTCGAGGCGACAAAGACTGCGTCGAAGTCGCGCGACTGCGCGGCCGGGCGGTCGGAGGTTGACGCCGGTGGATCGAGCGAACCGCGTCGAAGTCGCATTGCGTGAAAACCCGCCCGGGCTATGGCCGTTTGTCCCGGCGGGATTCCCGGACATTCACGCAACTTCGGAACTGCTCGCAGAGATCGGCAAGCTGCCGATTCGCGGGATCGAGATCGGGATTCCATACTCCGATCCAATTGCCGACGGCCCGATCATCCAACAGGCCT
>JAPULF010000514.1 GCA_027295245.1 Planctomycetota bacterium | reverse complement strand
ACACGCCCACACTGGTCACGAACACGAAGGCGAAGCGCCTCGGGCGCGTGCGCAAGGGCGACCCGGGTTGGCTGGCGCTGCGGCGACGAAGTCCGGCTAATAGGCCGTCGGCGACGAGGAGGTATCCCACCCAGCACAGCGGGGTCATGTCGATCGCGACACCGCGGGCGAGGCTCTGAAGGGCGGAATCGGGGGCCGGCAAAAGGGAGACGTCGGCTTGGGACTTCAGCACCGCCGCCTCGCGCCGAGTCACATCAATGGCCAGTAGCGCCTCGCAGACGATGATCAACCCCAGGCCGAGGAGTAGCGTCACTGGCCGACCGCGGCGACCGGCGACCGCTCTCGGCGTCGAAGGCGGGTGTTTACTTTGACCCGATTGCCCCTGGTCTGGCTCAGCCGCGTCGTTTTCGACGTCGGGGTCGGCGCTTTTGGCATTGACAGGCATACTCCCAGGCGGCCCGGTCATACACTAAATGGTACAAGCGGTCCGTCTCGCCCGGCGGTCCGCGCAAAGCTTGGAGGCGGAACACGCGATGATCACCGCGTTGGCACCGGCGAATCCGCACGTCAACCGTCCTGTGAATGGCGGGCAGCGGATGAGACGCTTTATCTGTCCCTGCGGTAGAGGCGCTAGAGCGGCAGCCGGTGCCGCCATCGGTCTCGCCACGGTGGGCGGGATCCTGCGCTCGGCCGATGCGCAGCCGGCGTTCGAGTTTGCCAAGCCGGTCCTCTACATTTTCGACTTCGACATGTATCCGACGTCGATCGCCGCCGGCGACCTCAACAACGACGGCTTCGTCGATCTGGTGATTTCGGGTCGCAACCTGGAGGGAAAGGTGCTGATCATGCTCGGCGAGGGCGATGGTGTCCTCGGCCGGCCCATGGAGTTGCTTATCGAGTCGCAGACGGAATGGGTTTCGGTCCGCAACTTCGATCTGGACGGGCCGCTTGATCTGGCCGTTGCGGTGCGAGGCGGCGACGGGGTTGTTGCGATGTTTCGCGGTGTTGGCGACGGGACGTTCACCGATCGTACGGACCATGCCGTGGGTCGATCGCCGTCGAGCATGGCGGCGGAGGATTTCGACGGCGACGGCGCCATTGATCTGGCCGTCACCAATTACGAAAGTCACGACGTCTCGATTCTCCTGAATGACGGGCAAGGCGGGATGAATCTGTGGCAGACGGTTGCACTAGGCGGGCTGCTGAAGGGCCCGGTCTGGCCGTTCTATTTGACGGCGAGCGATTTCGATAATGATCTTGATCTTGATCTGGTGGTTGGGCATCTCGCCAGTAATCACGTCTCGTTCCTGCGCAACCAAGGGGACGGAGTGTTCTCAGCGGCGATGACGATCCCCGCGCTTCAGCCGGTCGGTGTCGCGGCCGCCGACATGAACCTCGACGGCAACACTGATGTCGTCATGGCCGATCTGAGCAACTTCGAGGGCAAACTCGTGGTGCTCGAGAATCAAGGTGGTGCACAGTTCGCGGGACTGACGACGGTCGATACCGGCGGCTGGTCGTGGCATGTCGCGACGCCGGATCTCAACGGCGACGGCCGGCCGGATGTCGCCTTGACCGATGTGAACCACAACCTGCTAATTCTGCTGCCGAACGAGTCGGTCGGTGACATGGCTTTGGGACGCGCCCAGTTTATCCCGGTGGCCACATTTCCGCGATTTATCTTGGTCGTCGATCTCGACGGGGATTGCGATATGGACCTCGTGGTGGCCAGCATCGGCGCGCACCGATTGACCGTGCTGCTCAACGAGACGACACAAGGCAGCTCGTGTCTGATCGCTGACCTCAGCGGCGACGGACGAGTTGGTGCATCGGACTTGCTGATCCTGCTGGCGGACTGGAACGCGCCTGGAGGACCGGCCGACTTCGACTACAACGGTCACGTGAACGCCACGGACTTGCTCTTCCTGCTGAACCATTGGGATTGACACCGTACGACCACGCCCGGCCAGTTACAGCGCCTAGTCAACGGCGGCAACGGAGGACTTCAAGGCCCAAACATGAGATGGATCCTCTCCACAGCACGGCTGATTTCTGAATTCAATCGGCCTGGCCCCAGCATCGCGGCCATGACCGGGGTCGCGATTCTGGGTCTGCTCGGCGCCGTTCGGTTTGCCGATGGCGGTGATGATCCAGCGTGTAACGAGAAGGCGGGGACATGCTTCGAGCCGAATGACACGCCCGGCTGTGCGATTCCTGAATGCTGCAACCTGATCTGTGATTTTGACCCGGGCTGTTGCCGGGTGAGTTGGGATGTGTTCTGCGCGGATTTGGCCCAGAAACTTTGTCCCGCCTGTCCCGGCAAGGGGCCGTGCTTTGAGCCCAACGACACACCGAGCTGCGCCGATGGTGCGTGCTGCGAGATCGTCTGTTCCATTGATCCGTTCTGCTGCGCCGTTGTGTGGGATCAGATCTGCGTTGACGAAGCGCTCGTGGTATGTGGGAACGAGCCGTGCGAGCTCACGTGTCCCAAAGGCGCGACAGCGGAGCCGGACGCCTGCGGCGAGAACACCAACGGAGGCTGCCTTCAGGATCCCCCCCAGTTCACGTCGATCACTTGCGGCGAGACGTTCTGCGGAACCGCGTGGGCGACCGGGAATCGCGACACCGATTGGTACGAACTCACGGTCGCCGAAACGACGTTGCTCACGTGGACGATCTCCAGCGAGTTTCCCGCAGCCGGGCTCATCATCTCCGGCGATTGCGAGTTCGGGTTACAAATCGTGGCAGAAGCGTACGCCGTCGGCTGCGCGCCGGCCTCGGCCGAGCTGTGCGTTGATCCGGGCACGTATTTCCTGTTCGTCGCCCCGGCCACGGAAGCCGCGCCCATCCTTTGGGGCATCCCCTGTCCCGACGACAAGGACCAGGAGCCGGGCTTCTTCGGCAACGACTACGTCGCGACGATTCAGTGCGGGCAGTGTCAACGTACATGTACGGCCGATCTCAACGGCGATAGCTCGGTCGGCGCGGCGGACCTGCTCGCGTTGCTGGTAAGTTGGGGACCGTGCGAAGGCTGTCCCGCCGACTTCGACGGCAACGGCTCCGTCGGCGCATCCGACCTCCTCACCCTCCTCGCCAACTGGGGGCCGTGTCCGTAGCGGCACTGTAGATGGGCCGCGCGGGACGATCAGTCGTCCTGCTCGTT
>JAPULF010000513.1 GCA_027295245.1 Planctomycetota bacterium | reverse complement strand
CTTTTGACGTCGAGCAGTCGCGACGATTCCTGACTCGGTGTTCGGCGGTCGGCTTGACGCCCCGGGTTCACGCCGAACAGATCACGCATTCGGGGTCGGCGAGATTGGGCGTTGAGCTTGGGGCCGCGTCGGTCGACCATCTGGAACGCGTGGATGACGACGATATTGGGGCATTGGCCGGAAGCGACACGATTCCGGTCGTTCTTCCCGGCTGTTCATTTTTCCTCGGGAGCGAGCCGGCCCCGGCCCGACGCCTGATCGATGCGGGGCTTCCGTTGGCGCTGGCGACCGACTGCAACCCCGGTTCGGCGATGATCGAGTCTCTCGGACTCATCATGTCGATGTCCGCCATGATGCTGGGCATGACCCCGCTCGAATCCCTTGTGGCGTGCACGGCGAACGCGGCGGCCGCGCTGCGTCGTTCCGATCGCATCGGGGCGATCGCCGTCGGCCACCAGGCGGACTTGTTGATTCTGGATGTGCCGAATATCGATCTTTGGGCTTATCGAGTAGGGGTCAACTCTGTACGAACGGTGCTCAAGCGCGGGCAAGTCATTTTCGACAAGGGCCAGGCGTGAACCGGGCGAGTTTCGGAATCGCACTAGCCGCCATTTGATAGAACTCCGGGTTGCATTCCAAACCTATGCTTCGCAAGTCGCAGGCGATCGCGGCGGCGATGGTCGAGCCCGAACCCATGAACGGGTCGAGAATGACGCCCTCTTTCAGGGGAAGCGCAGCCGAGACGAGTTGACGCACGAACTGTTGCGGCTTCAGCGAGGGATGCGGAGCGAGGGCCCGTTCGCGGGCGTTGGCCGGCGACGATTGAATCAGGTCGCGGAAGGGTTTGTCGGCCGAGAGGCGTCGCAATCCGCCGGTTTTCCATTTTCTCAGGTTGTCTTGAACGCGGCCCTCGCAGGGGTTGCGAAACAGTCCCCAGGGCTCCCAGCACGAGCGCGGCATCACGGACACGTCGGGAAACTCGTTGTGGGCGTTTTTGGGCCGGTCGCCGCCGCGAAGCGTCTTTACGACGCGGATGATCTCGCCGCGTTTTTCGAATCCGGCCGAGACGAACGGTTCGTAGACGAGATGGGAAACGAGCGGATTGGTGGCGATGAACACGTGGGCCCCGGGTACGAGAACGCGGGCGAGTTCGTCGGCCAATCTCCGGAAGAATGTTCGCAGGTTGTCGCGGTCGCGTTCATCGAGAACGGTGAATCGAGGCAGTGGTTTTCGCCGACAGCCGTCGAAGCCGGGCGGGATGCGCCAGACGCCGCCTCGACCGTTGCGTCGCTTTTCGAGCTCCCTATGCGTGTATTCGACGAGACCGTAGGGAGGATCGGTGACGACCGCATGGATGCTTCTCGACTCCGCGCGTTCGAGCCATTCAAACGCGTCCGCGTTCAGGATCCGGCCCGATCCGAACTTCCTTGGGGAATGTTTTTTCCGGGACCCTACTGCGCTGGCGGCGGAGTTCATGACGATGCTATGATACCGTCGAACAGCCAGGTGGATGACTCTGTGAAATGAAAGTGATTCTTGCAAATCCTCGGGGCTTCTGTGCAGGCGTCGATCGAGCCGTGAAGATCGTC
The DNA here is from genome assembly GCA_027295245.1 of Planctomycetota bacterium. GTDB lineage: Bacteria > Planctomycetota > Phycisphaerae > UBA1845 > UTPLA1 > JAPULF01. Next base: position 1,256 of record JAPULF010000513.1, on the reverse strand, counting down.
GAGCTCGCCATTGAGGTGTATGGCACGCCGGTTTACGTTCGTCGCGAGATTGTCCACAACAGCCACGTGGTCGAAGACCTGCGGTCCCGCGGGGCGGTTTTTGTCGAGGAACTCGACGAGGTGCCGGAAGGCGGGCTTGCGATTCTCAGTGCCCACGGAGTCGCGCCCATCGTTTTTGATCAGGCGAAGGCCCGATCGCTGCGGCTGCTCGACGCTACCTGTCCGCTGGTGACCAAGGTCCATCTGGAGGTGCATCGGTTCGTCAGGCAGGGCTATCACATCATCCTCGTCGGCCACAAGGGACACGACGAGGTGATCGGCACACTCGGCGAATCGCCCGAGAACGTCGTGCTGGTCGAAAACGTCGAGCAGGCCCGGACCGTTGACATTCCCCAAGGACGCAGGCTGATGGTCCTCACACAGACGACCCTCAGCATGGATGATACGAATGACGTTCTCGAGGCCCTTCGGGAACGATTTCCGAATCTGGAATTTCCCCCGACGGACGATATTTGCTACGCCACGCAGAATCGCCAGGACGCCGTCAAGGAAATGGTGGCCCGGGGAATCGACGTGCTGTTGGTGGTCGGTTCGCACAATTCCAGCAACGCCGCGCGCCTGGTGGAGGTCGCCGAATCGCGCGGGCGGCGGGGCTATCTGATCGACGGTCCCGACGACGTCCGCGAGGCCTGGCTACAGGATGCGCAGACCGTCGGCGTTACGGCGGGCGCCAGCACGCCCGAGGCGGTCGTTCAGGCCGTTCTGGATCGGCTGAAGGAGTCGGGGGCCGAGTCCGTCGAATTCTGCACGACGGCCGAGGAAGACACGGTGTTCCAATTGCCGGTTTTGCTCAAACAGGCCGTGGCCGAGCGGGGCATATCAGCCGGCCCGGCGTTTGAGACCGCTCATTCCTGACGGCCTCCGCAAACGGAGTGAGATACTGGATTCTCGTAAGGCAGATGTGGTCAAGTTACACGTCTTTTAAGGGCCTAGGAAAGACGAGATTGTCAAGACTCTCGGCTTCAGCCGGGCGACGGTGGACCATGTCTGGAAGTTCGCCAACGCTTGGCTAACGGTAGAAATCGAGGAAGGCGAGCCATGACGCCGGATCGACTTCGAAAGATCGAAGAACTCTTTCGTCGCGCGAACGAGCTTGCTCCGGACGAGCAGCGGGCCTTCCTGGACGCCGAGTGCGCGGACAATGTCGAGTTGCGGGCGGAGGTCGAGAAGCTGCTGGCTCATGCCGACCCGGGTGG
>JAPULF010000512.1 GCA_027295245.1 Planctomycetota bacterium | reverse complement strand
CGGCGGCCTGTTCGTCGCGATCGGCCACACGCCGGCAACCGAATTCCTGCAAGGACAACTCGAGCTTGACGCCCAGGGTTATGTCAAACTGAAGGACACGTCCCGCTCTACGACACGTGTGGAAGGCGTCTTTGCCGCGGGCGACGTGTCGGACAGCGTCTATCGCCAGGCCGTGACCGCCGCCGGGATGGGTTGCAAGGCCGCCATGGATGCCGAACGCTGGCTAGCCGATCAGGGCCTCGACTGATCGATTGGCCCGAGCGTACGCGTTCAAGCGTAAACAAATAAAGCCCCAGGCAGGCTTGCCTGGGGCTCTTCGATTCGTGCCATGCGAGTCAGGTTGGCGTCGGCGAACGCTCGACTCTATTCGATCTCGTCTTGTTGGGCCGATCGGCGCGCCATCGCCGCCTCGAGTTCCTCGCCTGCTGCGTTTCCGGATTCCTGATCCATCCGAATCGTCTGCTGCTGCATAGCGGTCCCGAGGAGGCCGTTGAGAAGCGGCCCGAACACCTTAAGCGCCTTGTTCACCTTCGGAAGGCCCCGCACTGCGGTTTGTATCGACATTTCATTATGAGACTGCCCCACGCCGACCCACGCGATCATCTCGCTGCACAACTGGGCGCCCATGCCCATCGCCATGACTTCTTCCTGAGAGGCGCCCTCTTTGGCCCTGAATCCGGCCGCGACCTTCATCAGCCGCCCGACGTGGGCAACAACCAGTAGGCTGCTGTCCTTGGGGGCGTTCTCGATCGCGTCGGCCATCACCGGGTCGTTCAGGATCGATTGTTCCTTTGTGTGGGCACGGATCGCGGACTTGAGAGCGTCGCGCGTCAGGCCGATCGCAACGCAATCGCCCAATTCGGACATGTAAATGTTGCCGACTTCCGGGAGCTTGTAAACCGTGACATCAACGCCGGAAATCTTCGTCGATCGCGGAGCCACCGGCTCCGGACCCACGAACAGTCCCGGCAACGTCAAAAACTGGTCCCACAGCGCCATCGACTTGGCCGAGTCGTTCACCGCCATCAGAAGACCCACGTTCGGCAACGGCCTGGACGAAGTGCCGCCGGGACCATCCGATGTGACGAAGACGCACAATTCCCGAATGTTGGAGAAAAACTCTCGGCCGATGTCCAGGCCGGAGACCGCGTTCCGTTCGGCCGCGTCGGACAACACGCCCGACAACGCCGGATTCAGCCCGATTCCAAGGAACCCGGCCGCGTCTGCCGGCACCTTCGAAAGGCACTGCTTGCTCATGGGCGGAAATCGCGTCAGGTTGTATACCAGATTCCGATGATCGTCGGCCAGCCGAACCGTCCATTCGGCGCTCAGCGTGCCGTCGTCGATTCCGAACGAGAACGCCGCCCACCGAAGGCTGTCCAGATCGAACAGCGCGTTTGCAATCGTGATGTCGTTTTCGTCGCCGTCGTCGGAATGTTTCTTTGCGAATTCAATCGCCCGTTGAAGATCGACGTATGCGAACAGCGTCGCCCCCGACCGGCGATCGGCCAGGCCCGCCAGGTCCTCCCGCGATCCCAGCGAAGACGTGCCGGATCCCAGAAGCCGACCGGCGGCCCCTTCCACCAATTCGCGGCTGCTTCCGACGATGAACAGCGACTCCGTAAGCACGCCGGTCGCGCTGAAGCCGTTGTAACTGATCGCGAATGTCGGCAAGTCGCGGATCTTTTCCGCCAAAGGCGAAAACTGGAAGGCCGTCTCGAGGACCCCGCGAAACAGATCGGTGTCGCCGTGGTGGAATGCCAGCACGCCCTCCGGCTGACCGTCTTTGTGGATCTCGGTGATGGCGACCGCCGCCCCCCCGAAACCTTCGAAGAACTCAAAGATGTGCGGGCTGATGACAATCTGCTTCGGAATGTGGAACAGCGCCCCGCTCCGCGTGCTCGGACGCTCGGACAGGGCGTCAGGAATGGACTTGCCTCTCAGCCCCAGCATGTCCGCCAGCTTTCCGAGAAGGGCGCCGGGGCGGCGAACCTCGACGTAGGCCACGGCGTCGTCGGGCATGATGCTGGCAAAGTCCTCGGCCGCCAGGCGGTCGCGACATCGGGCCGAACCGGCCAGCGCTTCGGCCTTGTCCGCGCCTTGGACGCCGCTCTTGAGGGCCTTGTCATACAGCTTCTTGGCGGCGGAGAAATCCTTGGCCGCCTTTTCGGTGTAATACGCCTCGTGAAGAGCGGATTCGGAATTCGCCAGCACCGCGGCCGGGAATACCAGGATGGTGATTGCCATCGCAATGCGGATGGGAAGAATCTGGCGCAAGATCATGGGCGGGGGCCTCCTTTGATTGGATATCGATGAACCACGAATACCGCGGCGCCCGCGAATCGGCTTCCACGGCACGATTGCCTCGGATACATATTGCAACGGTCTACGAGATTATTTCTAACGATCGGCCGGCGTATGCCGCCGAATTCGCATGACCCCTCAGCACCCGGTCGGGGCCCTCGCCACCACGGCGAAAACGCGGTGAGGCACCGGCAAAGGGTCTTCGGGATGGCGTTCCGCCAGGGTACGGGCCAGTTCTTCGTCGGCGGCCCGAACCCGATCCGATGTGAGCGATCCGGAAATAGCCCCGCAGGCTCGGACCCGGCCCCGCCAATCGACGTGGCTGTATGACTCGATTGTATCAAAAGAGAATGTCTCGATGGACAGGAATCCGGCCCGAATGAGGTCCTGCGGCCATTCGGGATAGAAGCCGTTTCCACCGTGGTGCGTCCACGAAGGACTGTGAGATTGGATCAGCCCTTCCGTCGTCGCGACCACGTTTCCGGGAAGCGGAAGCCAGTCGTAATGGGCCAGCACCACCGCGCCGCCGGGCCGTACCAGACGCCGTGCCTCGCGGGCGGCGGCCGGTCGATCGAACCAGTGCCAGCACTGGCCCGCGCTGGCGACGTCAAACGCCCCGTCCGGCAGGCCGGTGGTTTCGGCGGGGGCCCGATGGTATGTCATTTGAACACCGCAAACCGAGTCCAGCCGGGCGGACTCGGCCAGCATGGCGTCGGAGATATCGACACACGTGACCGGGCAACCGGCCCTTGCAAAGCCGCGTCCCAGGAAACCGGTTCCGGCGCCCAGATCTACGATCGTCTGGCCCCCAAGCCCCACCTCGAATGGTCGCAATCGTCGGAAGAGTTCATCGGGAAATCCGCGTCGATGCCGCACGTAGAAGGCGGCGGTCTTGCCGTA
>JAPULF010000511.1 GCA_027295245.1 Planctomycetota bacterium | reverse complement strand
AGTCCGGTCATGCGTCGATAACTCGCATCGGCGTCGCGCTGGGCGCTCTCGCGCAGCGATTCGATGTGAGCGGTGATTCCCGCCGCGGTTTCCCGAAGCTGCTGCACGGTCGTGTCGGCCGCATCCCGAACGTCCTGTCCCATCCGAGCCAGATCGCGTTGCAACAGCTCCGATCGTTCGTTCATCTGGATCAACCCGCTACGAACGTCGGACAACGACGCCTTGCTCTGATTCCGAAGCTTCTCCATCGCCGTTTCCGCACGCGCGACGATGGCCGATGACTGCTGCTCAGTCTCAACGGCACGATTCGAAAGTTCCGAGTTGATTTCATCGGCGTCCTTGCGGAGCTTGTCGGCCTGTTCGGTCGCGTCCGCCAGACACGTCTGCATTCGCTGGGCCACGTTGCTCAGGCCGTTCTTGGACGCCTGTCGCACAACCTCGAGCTTCTCCGCCATCTCGGCGGCGGTCGTCGTCGCCCGTTGTGAAAGCGCCTCGACCTGCTCGCGCGATTCCTCCAACACTTGGCGGTTCTTCTCTACCATTTCACCGAGTTCTCGCTGCACGCGGGCCAACTCCACGTCGTGCCGCGATGCCGTTTCGCGGGCCTTCGTTTGCAACTGTTCGGTCGAGGATTCCAATCCGGCATAGAGTTCGTCGGCCTGCCGGGCCGCATCCGCCAATCGATCGTTTGCCTCCGCGATCACGTCGCTCACGCGGGCCTGCATCTCATCCGCCGAACGGGTCGACCGCGTAATCAATCCGGCCATCTCCGCAACCAAGCGCGTCGCCGCCTCCCGTGCTTCGTCCTGCTTGGCTTGCAGCGTCTGCCGGGTGGAGTTCAGGTCGCCCTTGACGGTCTGATTCAATTGCGTCAGGTCCGAGATCAGGGTCGCGCAGCGCGACGACGCCTCTTCAACGCGGTGTTGCATCTCGCCGGTCTTGCCGGCGAACTCCTCGAGCACGGTCGTTCGCATATTCGTGATTTGATCGCCGTACTCCTTGCTGCACGCCGTCGCCTCTTCCTGCAACCGATGCAACAGTTGACAGACCCGTTGTTCGCCCGCGCTCAGATCCTTTTGCATTCCGACCGTCAGGACACGGGCATTGTCATTGATCTCTTCGATCGCCTCGCCGGCCAGGCGTTTCAGGCTCTCGATTCGAAGGTGGGCGTCCTCCATCCCCGTGCGGCTCTCGACCGCCAAGGTCTCGTACCGTTCTTGCATTGACGTGCTTTCGGCGCCCATTTGGTCGTGCAACTCGCTGGCGTGATTCTGGAGCGATTCCATGGCGGCCGCGAGTTCGCTGCCGATCTGTTCCGCCGACTCGCGGCCTTGCACGATTCCCTCGTCAATACTCGCCAGGTACGCGGACACCTCGGTACCGGCGCGCCGGCGCATCTTGTCGAGCCGGCTCGTGACCTGATCCGCGATATGGGCCAGTTCGGACTTGGTGGATTCCATGGACGACTTCGAGGCAGTGCATGCGGTCTTCAAGGATGCTTCCACCTCGGAGATGATCGACCCTGAACGTTTGCGCAATTCGTCGATTTGTTCCTGGCAAGTGCGGCCGGTTTCGTCCAGAAATGCCCGCGACTCCTCGATTCGCTCGGCCAGTTCCGAACGGAGGCCGCCGGTCACTTCCCGCAGGTGCTCCACGTTTTCCTTGTGCGAGGTCTGATCCGCGGCAAGTGACTTTCGAATAGCCGAGAATTCGTTGTTGGCCGCTTGGACCGCCGATTCCAACTCGCCTCGTGAACGATCCGCCTGCGCCCGGGCCTCCGTCAGTTGCGCGCGAAGCGCGCTGAGCGATTGCGACCCCTCCGAGACCGTCGCATTGCAAAGCCTTTCGGCCCGTTGCGTCTGCTCGGTGACCTGAGCACCGAGATCGGCAAGCAAGGTTTGGGCCTGTTCGCTCGTCTTGAACAGCAGTTCCTGCGTCGCGTTGACCAGACCCTCCGATCGGGTCCGGCCCGCCTCCGCTTCGCGGACCATCTGCTCTTTGCCTTCTTGAAACGCTTGGCGGGCCGACTGCAACTCGAGCTGCGCGGCTCCAACGACCTCGACCAATTGGCGGTGGCCGCCTTCGATCTTGTCCCGAGCGTCGGATACGAACTTCTCTATCGACCCGGTCAACTCGCCGCTGCGCCGCTCGCATCGCCCCTGTAGCTCTTCGAGTTGTTGATTCACCGTCTTGGTCTGCTGCCCGAGGAACGTCAGCACCTCGTCGCTCCGGCGAGAGCATTCGTCGGATCGCGTGCCCACCTGGGCCGTAAACTCATCAAGCTGTCGATTTGCCTTTTCGAACCGACTTCCGTGATCTTCCAGAAGTTCGGAGACCCGCCGGCGCAGTTCGTCGCCCTGGTTGGTGACCTCATCCCACAGTTGTTTGGCCTGATCGCCGATCTTGGCGTTAAGTGTACGGGTTTCGTCGAGTGAGTCCGCGGTCTCTTTCTCGGCGCGCTCAGCGGAAATACGGGCCTGCTCGAGCAGTTCACGCATCCGTGTCTTGGTGTCTTCCGCCGCCGACTTGGCGTCATCGAGCAGCGACTGAAGCACTTCATCCCCCTGGCGTTGGCTCGCGCGCGCCCGCTCCTTCAACACCTCCACAAATTCGTTGACCTGCCGTTGGGCGGCCTCGAATTGTTCGGGGTTGGTCGCCACGAGTTCCGACAACTGTTCACGCTGCACACGCGCCTGCGCCCGAATCCCGTCCAGCAGATGTTCCGTCTTTCTTCGAATCTCCTCGGTCTTCTGCTGGGTTGTCGTCAGCGTCTCATGCGCGCTCTCGTGCATCCTTTCCGACGACATCCGGGCCTTTTCCAACCAGCCGTGCAAGGCGGATCGGGTTTCATCCGCGGTCGATCGGGCCTCGCCCAGCATGTCGGTGACTTGCTGGCGCATCAACCGAACCGCGCGAAGGTTTTCGCGCATTCCTTCCAGGTCCGGAAGACCCTCCTCTTCATCAGGGTCGATCGAGCGAACGAACCGGTCCACGTCGTTCATCTTGCGGTCAGAGGCGGCCAGTCGCGCCGCCATTTGACGCATTGCAACTTCCATCTGCTCCAGTCGGTCGCTCGCGGCGCCGGCTCCGCTCGTCGACTCGGGACG
>JAPULF010000510.1 GCA_027295245.1 Planctomycetota bacterium | reverse complement strand
TTTATCTCGAGCACGGTGTCGCCGACCAAGAGCCAGGCCATGCCGGGACCTCGAGTTAGTGATACGGTTCTGCCGCTGAACTCTGCTCCGAAGAAAGTCCACAGAAACCGCCTGCCTGCTTCGGTATGTTGCTGGACTGGCGCCTTGGGCTCGATTTCCGTCCGGGGCGGCGAGTAACGTGAATAACGCTTTGAAAAAGGTGCGCGATACATTTCCGCCGGGCCGTCTTGAATCCCAATCGACCCCTGAGAAAATGTTCGAAGGTTGATTCCCCACAACCCGCAATAGTCGGGCAAACGCGGCCCAAACGGTTCGATGCCGGCGATTAGATCGGCGCCATGGCCGCGTGCAAATCGGATTGCCCGGAGTTGAAGTGATGACTCGGAATACTGAGGACAATGTTCGGTGATCCAGCGATCCATGGCCGCCCGTGGAACGAGCTGTGTCTCAGCTCGGGATATGTAACTTTCGGCCATGCGGGCCGCCGAGTGGCGAATCCTGGCGGCCTCGGAGGCATCGTTGCCGCCGTGAACGATGAGAAGTTTCGGCTTCGAGGATTCGCTCTCCTCGGGCGGTTCCGCCGGCAGCGCCCCGGCCCACAGCACGGCCACCGTCCAACTCCCAAGCAAAGACGCGCCCCGCAACAACCGTCCCGCCGACAAGCAATCCATCCTCATCGCGGTCCTCCCTGTTTGCAGATTTCAACACATTGTGCCTCGAGAAAAAACAAACAGCAAGCGTCGGCCGGATCACCGAAGGGGGATCGACGGCCGAATGGCGAGGTCTAACTGGGACCGGTCTCATTCCTTGACCCCGAACGGGGGTGCATCCTACTGTTTTTGAGGGGACCCCATCGCAATACTATTCTTTTTAGACTCGGGGGCGTCCCGGAACGGCGTCGCCCCCGGTGGCCGCGGGACGCCTCTCTCCTCACGCTCGGGCGGGTCCGCCGCGAGCATCGTCCTTCGGCACGCCTTGCGTACACAAAATGGCGGAACCGGTACCCTCCGACAGCGGTATAATTCCGCCATGCCGCAGCCATCGCTATTCCGTCGTATCGCCAAGTGGCGAGGCGGTGCCGTGCTTTCGCTGTTTTTCGTACTGTCGGCCTGCGTGCTCGGATACGTCGCGTATGACAAGTACTCAGGGTCAACCCAGACACCGCAAGACAATCGCACCGCACAAGAACGCGAATTCGCCATGCAGTTGGATGAGACTGTGCGCCGGAACGCAGAGTTGAAGCGCGAACAGGGTCGGCACCGCGCACAGTGCGTCGAACTCGCCTGCGATCGCTGTAAGAGAATCTTCAAAGCGACGGAAAATGAATGGCTTGTGCTGAAGCAGAGGTTGAGGCGAGCTGCTGACGCTCGAGACCCACCGCCGAAAGTTCTGTGCCGAGTGTGCGAGGTGTTGGTACTCGAACTGGCTCAGCACCGCGCACAGGGCGTCGAACTCAACTGCGACCGTTGTGAGAGAATCTTCAAAGTAGCGAAATATGAATGGTTCATGCTGGAGCAGAGGATGACGCGAGCTGCTGACGCTCGAGAACCCCCACCGATAGTTCTGTGCCGAGTGTGCGATCCGGACTGAGCCCTGCCCCAAGTGCAACGAGCGGTGTGGCCCCCCGTTGCCGAATCCTACAGCCCGTTGACAAAGTCTTGAATGTCTCGACCGTTGGTTGCACCGTCACCGTTCAAGTCGGCTCTGGCGACGTGCGCGGGATCGAGCGGGGAATCCAGCAGGACCGCGATCAATGCGTCGCGATCGTCCAAATCCACGTCACCATCACCGTCAATGTCGCCGGTAACCGGCACTGCCGGCGGGAGCATTTGCATGGCCTGAATATCGATCGGACTGGGCAACGTGTCGAGCACGACGCCCGTAAGCGGGTTGATTCGGTGTACATTCTGAGAACTGTCGCTGATCAACAGGTCCTCGCCGTCCATCACCATGGCGGTCACGTCGAAAGGAAGAAAACCCTCCCCCATGAGAAAGCCGGTTGCAAGCTCGTAGCGCAGGAACAGTCCGAAATTGTCACCGACGAATAGATTTTCGTCGTCGTTCGCCATCGCCTGAGCCGTTCCGGCGCACGCGCATCCGAAATACGCGAATCCTCCAGTCTGCGCGTCACCTTTCCAGACATCGCCTGTCGGGCCGGTGACATAAAGATCGTCGCCGATCAGGTGCATCGCCTCTATCCCGATCGGAGCCGTCATGGTTGAGAGGACGGCGCCCGTTAGGGGTTCGACACGCCGTATGGTGCCGAGACTCTCGCTGACGAGAAGATCCGAGCCGTCCATAACCATGGCGGAAGCGGCGTCGGGTAAAAAGAAAACAGCCATGAACTGACCTGTCGCAAGATCGAAACGCAGAATCGCGCCGACTTGGTCCCCCGCATAGATGTCCGCGTCTCCCAGTGCCAAGGCCTGGATCGGGCCGAGGCACGCCGCGCCGAACAGCTCGAAATCTCCCGTGACCGAATCACCCTTGTAGACCACGCCGATCGGACCGGCGATAAACAGGTCTTCGGCGGTTACCAATGAATTCGACGCTCCGCAAATGGCGATGAGCACCGTGATTCCGGCGGCAATGCGGTGTTGTGAAGGCATGAGGGCTCCTCCTTTCACTAGGTCCGGGCGTGGGGCCGGTGCATCAGCACGGTTCCACACAACGTAACACACAGCCACCCCTCGGCGGGACGGCGTGCAAAACGAGGCCGCGCCCAAGGTTACAGAAAACAAACCGGTTATTGGGAGCCGGCGTTCGTCTAAGAGGAGAAGCGCAATTGCGGGCCGAACCGTATCATCGGCCATTCCTCTGACCGACTATGCGTCCCAATCGGGCACCGCCCCGTCGACCATGCCCTGTTCACAAGCGCGAATCCGTGTACCCGACAAAACCGCTCGTCATCAGCGGAAGGTTACGGCTGTTCCCCAAGCAACTCCCGCAACTTCCCCTCGATCGCAATCGCCCAGATCTGATAGCCCAGCGGCGTCAGGTGCAGGAAATCGGGCATGATATCCTTCGTCAGCGTTCCATCAGGTTCGAGGAAGTGCGCGCCGATGTCCATGAAATGAATCATCCTGCCGTCGGCGAGCTTCGCGGCAATCTCGCTGGCTCTGGCGTTTTTCTCCCGCTGAGGGCTTGGCGTGTTGCCTCGCGGGAAAACTGCCAAGATCAACACCTTCGTGCGAGGCAGCTTTGACCGCAACAAGTTGACGATGGCGGTAATGCCGTCGGCGATTTCGTTCGCCGTGTTGTCGGTGCCGTTCGAGTTGTTCGTGCCGATCATCAGCACCGCCGCTTTGGGAGATACTCCGTCGATGTTGCCATTGTTCAATCGCCACAATACGTGCTGCGTCCTGTCGCCGCCGATGCCCAGGTTCATGGCCTTCCGACGGTTGTAGTATTTGTCCCAGACGTCCTTCCCTGCCCGTTCCCAGCCATGCGTGATAGAGTTTCCGATGAAGATCAGGTCAACATCGCTCTGCTGAGCACGCGCTGTGAAGCTTTCATGCCGGTCTACCCATTTCTCACCTGTGCGGGCTGTCGGCGTCACGGCGGAGTGTGTCTTGGCTGAAGCGCACCCCGCCAAACCCACGGAACAAATGACGATGCCGGTCCATGCCACAACTGAACTCCGCTTCATTTGCCGTTCTCCGATTCGGACACTGGTTTCGGCTCGCTCTGGTCGAGGCCCATCAGTACGTGGCGTCGTACATCGATTCGGCGATCGCCCGTCGCAGATCGTCCGGTCTCGGCTCGCGGGCCAGTTCCTGGGCGTAGGCCTGTTCCGCCACGGCGACCGCGACGCTCAGGGAGATGTTGCGAATGTCCGCCAAGGGTGGATAGATCCCACCCGTGGCCAGATCGTCTTCGTCCACGAGTCCGGCCAGCGTCTGGGCAGCGACCAGCAACATCTGGTCCGTGATCCGGCGGGCTTTGCAAGCCACCGTCCCCAGACCCACCCCAGGGAAGATGTATACGTTGTTGCCTTGCCGCGGACGGTAGAGACGGCCCTTGTACTTCACCGGAGCGAAGGGACTGCCGCTAGCGAAGATCGCTCGTCCCCGGCTCCATTCGTAGGCCTGCCCCGCCGTACACTCGGCGTGCGACGTGGGGTTGGAGAGCGCGAAGAGGGTCGGTAGCGGATTGATCTCCGCCATCAACTCCACGACCTCGCGCGTAAAGGTCCCGGCGTGACCCGTGGCGCCGATGAGCACGTGCGGGCGAATCGAACGGATCGCGCCGACGAAGTCGGTTCGCGTATGGTCGTGGGCGTAGGGCAGGTTGTGCTCCATCAGATCGTCACGGCCCTTGACCAACAGGCCCTCGACGTCGACGAACCATAAGCGCTCGCGGGCCTGTTGCTCGTCCAGACCGGTTTGCATGAAGGCCTGCACCATCAGGTCGGCAATTCCGGTCGCCGCGGAGCCCGCTCCCAGGAACATCACCTTGAGATCGGCGAAGTCGAGCCCCGAGAGTCGGGTCGAGGCATAGACGCCGGCCAGCGCCACCGCCGCCGTCCCCTGGATGTCGTCGTTGAAACACAGCACTCGGTCGCGATAGCGGTTGAGCAGGCTGTAGGCGTTCGGCGTCATGAAATCCTCGAACTGCAGAAGTGCGTCAGGGAAGGCGTCCTGCACGGCCATCACGAACTCTTCGACCAGATCGTCGTACTCCTGCCCGCGCAGCCGCCGGATCTTGGTACCCAGATAGAGGGGATCGTCCAACAGCTCCTGGTTGTTGGTCCCCACGTCGAGAGTGACCGGCATGCCCTGATGCGGGTGAATACCCGCGCAGGCAACGTAGAGTGCGAGTTTACCCACGGGGATCCCCATCCCGTTAGTTCCCAGGTCGCCCAGACCCAAGATTCGCTCGCCGTCCGTGACGACGATGACGCGGACGTCTTTGTCCGGCCAATTGTCCAGAATTTCTCGGACGCGTCCGCGGTCGCGTGAAGCGATGTACAACCCGATGGTCTGGCGGAAAATGTGAGCGTACTCCTTGCACGCCTGCCCAACGGTCGGGGTGTAGATCAACGGCATGATCTCCTCGATGTGCTGCACGACCGTGCGGTAGAAGAGCCGCTCGTTGCGGGCCAGGAGGGCCTGCAGGAAGATGTAGCGCTCGATGTCGGCGTGTTTACGGCGCAAGTTCTCCATGACCCGCTGCATCTGCGTTTCCTGGCTGCACCTCACAGCCGGGATAAGTCCGCGCAGCTTGTACCGCTCGATCTCCTCTTCGGTAAAAGCCGTCGACTTGTTCAACCGGGGATTACGGAGGACGTCGAAGCCGATCGGGTGATCCATGGTCTACTCCTTTTGCCCTGCCTGTCCTCCGGCGAGGTAGTGTCAAGGGCATAGGCCGAGCACTACGGACACCCTCCGTTGACCAAGCATTGCGCAAAGGCGGCGTTGTCGCCGGAGTCGACGTGGCCGTCGGTGTTAAGGTCGCCGTTGTTGACATTGCAGTCGGGGAAATCGACCTCGAATTGAACGGGATCGAGCACGGCCAGAAGGTATGCCTGGACGTCGAGTCCGTCAATGTTGCCGTCACAGTTCATGTCGGCCGGCGCGACGGCGGTCTGATAGGCCCGT